>DATFMK010000215.1:0-2207 GCA_035267005.1 Balneolales bacterium | reverse complement strand
CGGGTAATACAACGGATCGTGATTATCTGATAGCTCTTGGGGAGGCTCTTGGTTACATATTTAGTGAGTTTAAACCGGATATTATTTTTTATCTTGGTGGTATTGATATACTTGAAAGCGATCATTTTGGTCGTTTATCCGTTTCTTTAAAAGGATTGATCGAGAGAGACCGAATGGTCATTGAACACGTGTTTAACAAGAATATTCCGCTTGTTCTGTTGATGTCAGGAGGTTATGCTCCAACGTTACAGGAAACGGTCGAAGCACATAGTCATATGTATAAAATTGCAAATCAGCTTGTGTGATAATGTCGCTGATTATAGCTTATAAATAAAAATATACATGACTTTTATATCGTTATTTAAAAGATTACTTATTGATAATTATTATTTTGGTATCTTTTTTAATACCGTGCGAATAATAAATAAGATTTCTATCTGAAGGAAAAATAAGGGTTTCATTGATACAACAGAATATTGTTTTATTGGGATCGACCGGATCTATTGGTACGCAGGCACTTGATTTGATCCGCGTCAACAAAGAGAGATTTAAAATTTATGCATTGACAGCTAATGCTAACTGGCGGTTATTGGCTCAGCAAATTAATGAGTTTAGGCCAAGGTATGCCGTTATTGCGGAAAAAGATCATTATAAGAATTTAAGTGGCGCGATAACGCATAATGAAACAGAAATTCTGGAAGGATCCGATTATTTATCAGAATTGGTTACCCACGATGAAGTTACCGTGGTTTTGAATAGCTTGGTGGGATTTGCTGGTTTTGTGCCCACCTTAACGGCGTTAGAACACAATAAACGGATAGCTTTGGCTAATAAGGAATCGCTTGTCGTTGGTGGCCAATTGATTGATGAGCGTATTAAAAACCGTGAAAAATTAATCATTCCGGTAGATTCCGAACATAGTGCGATTTTTCAGTGCCTGAATGGGGAAGCCATCGAACAGGTTGAAAAACTGATCATCACCGCAAGTGGCGGACCATTTCGTACCTGGAGTTATGAGCAAATGAAGAAAATTTCGGTAGAACAGGCGCTCAAGCATCCTAACTGGAACATGGGAGCTAAAATTACCGTAGATTCATCAACTATGATGAATAAAGGTCTGGAATTAATTGAGGCGTATTGGCTTTTTAATATCCCGTTGAAACGTATAGAAACGGTGATTCATCCTCAAAGTATCATCCATTCGATGGTGCAGTTTATCGATGGATCGACAAAGGCACAGATGGGGCCGCCTGATATGAAAGTTCCTATTTTATATGCTCTTACATATCCGGAAAGGGTGGAAGCGGAAACTCCGCGCATGGATTGGTCGGTTGAACAACAAATTACATTCGAACCGGTTGATTATAAAAGGTTTCCTTGCGTTAAACTGGCCCGGGAGGCACTCGTAATGGGTGGTGCGGCACCTGCCGTTTTAAATGCTTCTAATGAAGTGGCTGTACAAAGATTTTTAAATAAAGAAATTAGCTATATTCAAATACCCAAAGTCATTGAAACTTCTCTTAGCAAGTTGGCCAATGGTCAACAAATAGATAAAAATACGCTACTTGAAATTGATGCCGAAACAAGAGAAGTTGCAAGTTCTATTAACTAAAGTTAGATAAATGAATTTGATTGTAAACATACTGACGACCGCCGGTATATTCATACTCGCGTTGTTTATTTTGGTCATGGTACACGAGTCGGGACACTTTCTCGCGGCCAAATTATTTAAGATGAGGGTAGACCGGTTTTCTATCGGTTTTCCTCCTCGTTTATTCGGGAAAAAAATTGGTGAAACAGATTATTGCGTTTCCGCTACTCCATTAGGTGGCTATGTTAAAATAGCAGGTATGATTGATGAAAGTATGGATACCGATTTCATCAATGAGGAACCGAAACCATGGGAATTCAGAAGTAAACCGGTTTGGCAGCGCATAATTGTTATAACAGCCGGTGTTATTTTTAATGTTATTCTGGCCGCAGTCATTTATACAGGCGTGACATTTCATTATGGAGAGACCAAAATCCCGATGAAAAATGTAGGATCAATTTATGTGGCTCCCAGTTCACCTGCCGCTCAGATGGGCTTTAAAACTGGTGATAAGATTGAAGCTGTAAACGGGAAGCATGTAAAATATTTTGATCAGTTGATTAGTCCGGTTAACCTGACCAAAGAACATCTCAGTTATACAGTATTACGAAACGGA
>DATFMK010000214.1:0-17090 GCA_035267005.1 Balneolales bacterium | reverse complement strand
TAAGTCCGAGAGACTCCTAGACTTAAGAGAACAACCTCTTCAAAAAAAGCCTCTTTTATTCCATCCGCATTATTCACATATACTACAATAAACAATACATAACATTTTAAAAAACAATATTTTGAAAATAATAAAGCTTTCCTCAAATTTGAGGAATCTAAAAAGATCTGCGAAATTTGGCCGTGCTCTGCGTTGAATTTAAAAATGCTTAATCAATGTACCACTGTACGTTTCATGCACATTTTTATCCCGAAAGCTTTCGGGACACGACTAAATTTCTTGGTGAATAATCCGGGTTAATCTCAAATAATATAGTTACCTGTTTTATATACCTGCGGCCTGGTAACTTCCCGATGCTGCCAGCATTAAATAAATGATTACACCGGTAATGGAAACATAAAACCATAACGGCCAAGTCCATCTCGCAATCTTTCGGTGATTGGCATAGTTTCCTTTAGTTGCCCGATAAAGTGTAATGAGTACAAGAGGAACAATAGCAGTCGCTAATATTATATGTGAAATTAAAATGGAGTAATAAATTGGCCGGATAATGCCGGTTCCAAGAAAATGTACCTCTCCGACCCCAAAATGCAGTGTTAGATATGAAGCTAAAAATAAAACAGACAGGACAAAAGCTGTCCACATTACTTTTAAATGCAGATCCTTCCTTTTTTTGAGAATTAACACTAAACCAATGAGTAACAAAACCGCTGTAGTTGTATTTAATAAAGCTTCGAAGGGCGGTAAAAAAGTATAAAAGGACATTACTCTAAATTTAAAATTTAAATCAAATTATTTGGAGAAGTAATATATTAAATCCAATACATATTCTCTCTTCTGTCTAATTGTATATGCAAAGAAAGTCCGATTTCATAATATCAATTTTGGACTCATTGAAAACATTTTAATAACCGCTAATTAATTGAAATTAATCCACATTATAAAATTTCGATAAGCCAAATTATATAATACCTATACATATAAAACATGTAGGTTTAATATTTTACAGATGTTAAAATCACACTTCCTTACAAAAGCGGCCGCCAAGTAAATTAAAAGCCACTTATTGCATTTATTTAGATAGTTTATAAATAAGAAATTTACTTCAGTTGCTTGCCAATTCTGTCTTATATTAAATACGATTTAAAAAAGATTGAGTTGCGGTATTCAACCAGGAAATTAAATTCGAAAAAATTATGTCTCAGATTTTCCCCAAATGGGCAAATCGCGTGCCTAAACAGATAACTATTGGTTCAATAGTATTACTTACTGCCATAGTATTTGTTTTCTGGTACTTTTTCTCACCGAGAAACTTGGATGTTGGCTATCAACCGATTCAACCAATTGCATACAGCCATGCCATACATGCTGGTAAATTGGGTATTGACTGTAGATACTGCCATACATCAGTAGAAAAATCACCACACGCGAATGTACCACCTACCCAAACATGTATGAATTGTCATAGTCAGATTAATGCTTTGAAACCAAAAGAAATTGCGAAGGTCAGAGCACATTGGAAATCAGGCAAAGCAATTCAATGGATTAGGGTAGACAAACTCCCAGAATATGTAAACTTTAATCATAGTGCACATATTAATGCGGGTGTGGGATGTGTTACCTGTCATGGACGGGTAGACAAAATGCAAGTTGTGCGTCAGGTCAAGCCACTCAATATGGCATGGTGTATAAGTTGCCACAGAAATCCGGCACCACATTTACGGCCAGTTAGTCAGGTTACGAATATGACCTGGAAAGCTCCGAACGGAAATCCGGAAGCTTATGGTAAAAAATTAATGGCTGCAAGAAATATCCATCCTCCAACATATTGTGATGGTTGTCATTATTAACACTCGAGTAAGTTTATATATTAGCAGATTTTATAATTCATAATTCGATTATGAGTAAGAAAAACGAAACAAACACATATTGGAAAAGCCTTAACGAGCTCTCAAACAACGACGAGTACAAAAAGTTTTTAGATAGAGAATTTCCCGAAGGCGCATCTGAATTAAAAGATGGCATGACCCGGAAAAATTTTCTTCGAATTATGGGGGCTTCTATCGCCCTTGCGGGATTTGCGGCTTGTCGGCGACCAGTAGAAAAAATTCTACCTTATAAATCACGTCCCGAGGAAGTTGTACCCGGAAATCCGTTGTTTTATGCCACGGCGATGCCTTATCGCGGATCATTAACGGGATTGCTTGTTGAAACGCACGAAGGTCGTCCTACAAAAATTGAAGGAAATACCGAGCATCCGGCAAGTATGGGTAATACTAATACCCAAATGCAGGGTGCCACTCTTGGGTTATATGACCCCGATCGGTCTCATGGTATTACTCAGAATGGACAGAAAAAGACCTGGAACGATTTTATCTCTTTTGCTAAACAAAACTTCACCAGCGACAAAAAGGTCGCTTTTTTATGTGAAGCTAATTCTTCAATGACGCTTAATCGCCTTAAAAAAGATGCCTTAAAAAAATTCAAAAATGCGGAATGGGTGACATATGAGCCATTTGGTGAACAAAATGCTCTGGAAGGAAATTACCGGGCATTCGGGAAGAAACTCAGAACGTTTAATCGCTTTAATGAAGCAAATGTAATCGTTTCATTAGATGCCGATTTTCTACAACAAGGTTCTGAGCAGGTTATCAATATTGGTAATTATGCCAAGAGACGGGAAATGAAGACCCCTAATAACAACCCGAATCGCCTCTTTGTCGTTGAAAATAATTATTCACTAACTGGATCTAATGCCGACCACCGTTTACGTGTCAAAAATAGTGAAGTTGAACTCTTTACGTATGCTCTTGCTGCTGCATTAGCTGATAAAGTAAATGGTCTGGAAGCATTTAAAGGTTATTCGAACTCTCTCAGTAATCACAGCTGGATAAGTGTGTTGACCGAAGAGTTATTGAAGAATAAAGGAAAAAGTATTGTAGTTACTGGTAACGATCAAAATCCAGCCGTCCATGCTGCTGTTGCGGCAATAAATGTGGCATTGGACAACAATGATAAAACGGTTGCCTATTATGATGTGCCTACTTTTGATGAAGGCTACGATATTGAACGTTTTTATAAACTTACCAGTGATTTAAAAGCCGGAAAATATGATGCCCTGGTCATGATCGGTACGAATCCGGTATTTACCGCACCTTCCGATCTTGATTTTACATCGGCTCTTAAAGCGACTAAAACTACGGTTCTGCTTTCTGAATATCATGATGAAACCGCTCGACAAACACAGTGGCACGTCAATCGAGCTCATTTTCTTGAGCAATGGGGTGATGGGACATCATACACGGGTGTCAAATCAGTTATTCAACCTTTGATACTTCCTCTATTCGATGGAAAAAGTGAGATTGAATTTCTTAATACTATTGTAAATGGGAAATCGGAAAAGGGCCATAAATTGGTCAGGGATACCTGGAAATCATATTTACCCGCTTCTAATTTTGAAGATGGCTGGGAAAAAGTCCTGAACGACGGTCTTCTACCGAATACAGAGTTTGACAAACCCCGACTTTCGATTGCTACTTCATTTGCCGGTGATATGAAACAAGCTTTTGCAAAAGCTAAAAAGCCGTCTGATACAGAAATTGAATTAGTAATTAAACCGGATAATAAAATAATTGATGGTCGATATGGAAATATTGGCTGGCTGCAGGAACTTCCGGATCCGGTTACAAAGATTACTTGGGATAATGTAGCATTAATGAGTCTAAAAACGGCAGCGACCCTTGGAGTGAAAAATGAGGACGTCGTAAAAATTGAAGCTGCCGGACATACCGTTACATTAGCAGCCTGGGTTTTACCGGGTCATGCTGATAATAGTATTACAATTTGGGCTGGTTATGGCCGTAAAGGCGTCGGACGAATTGCCGATGATAACTTTGGAATTTATACCAATAACACTTATGGAACTTTACCTTTCAAGGTTCATAAATTTAAAAGTAAAAACGTCTTTCCATTTGTAACCACCGATAACCCACTTTACCATAGCAGTGTAAAAGTAAAGAAAACAGGTGATTACTATCCTATTGCATCCACACAGGATCATAGCAGTATGGAAGGCCGACCGTTAGCCAGAGAAGCCACAATCGATGAATATCGGAAGGATCCACACTTCGCTCCTGAAATGGAACCTGTTGATGGTATTGAGAAAAAAGGATATCGAAAATTTCCTGCCGCTATGTTCACCCCACAAAAAGGATATGATTATCTGCCTCAGTGGGGAATGAGTGTCGATCTCAACGCCTGTATTGGTTGTGGGACGTGTACAATAGCCTGTCAGGCTGAAAATAATATTCCGATTGTAGGTAAACCTTCGGTAAAACGGGGCAGGGAAATGCATTGGATTCGAACAGACCGATACTTTATCGGTAATGATGCCGGTGACCCTAAGGTAATTCACCAGCCTGTTCCCTGTATGCAGTGCGAATTAGCTCCCTGTGAGGAAGTTTGTCCGGTTGCAGCAACCACACATAGTAGAACGGGATTAAATCAACAGACATATAACCGTTGTATCGGAACACGTTACTGTTTGAATAACTGTCCATACAAAGTCAGAAGATTTAATTTCTTTAACTACACTAAAGAGTTTCTGGCATCGGGTAAGGATCCTGAGGTTATACAAATGGCAATGAATCCGGATGTAACGGTTCGTTTCCGAGGTGTTATGGAGAAATGTACCTATTGTGTTCAACGACTCAACCGTGCTCAAATCAATCGACAGCTTGAAACAAAAAATCAATCCTTTAAGCCAGTTGATGGTTCGGTACAAACCGCTTGTCAGCAAGCTTGTCCGGCCAACGCAATTAACTTTGGTGACATCTCTGATCCTAACAGTAAAGTTGTTCAGACGAAACATAATGATCGAAATTACATTATGTTGGATGTCTTAAACACACGGCCAAGAACATCTTATCTCGCCAAGATTCGTAACCCGAATCCAAAATTGAGTTAATCGAAAAAATAATTGAGTTTTCTGAAATTTTAACAAGAAACGAAACAGGACATGAGTAAGTCTTACGAATTTGTGCCAGAGCCACCTTTAGTGCAAGGTAACCATACTTTTGGCAGCATTACGGCGCTTATTGGTGGTATACCTGAGAAAAAAACTCCCAAAGGTTGGTATTTGGCTTTTGGTATGGCCAACATCCTATTATTACTTCTGGTCAGCCTTTTAAGTTATTTAGTCTGGGAAGGTCTCGGCGTTTGGGGAATTAACAATCCAACCGGCTGGGGCTGGGCCATCATCAACTTTGTGTGGTGGGTCGGTATTGGACACGCCGGTACCCTTATATCGGCTATCCTTTATCTGTTCCGCCAACATTGGCGAACAGCTATTAACCGATTTGCCGAAGCCATGACCATTTTTGCGGTAATGTGTGCTGGTTTATTTCCCGCATTTCACGTCGGCCGTATCTGGGTTATCTACTGGGTTTTCCCGGTACCTAACCAAATGGGATTGTGGCCTAACTTCAGTTCACCACTATTATGGGACGTTTTTGCGGTTAGTACCTACTTCACCGTTTCCCTTATTTTCTGGTATGTTGGTTTAATACCTGATTTAGCTACGCTTAGAGATCGAGTAAAAAGTAAAACATCGAAATTTGTTTACGGCGTTTTTGCTCTTGGATGGACTGGAAGTAACCGGCATTGGTCAAATTATGAAAAAGCATATATGATCTTAGCCGGTTTAGCTACTCCTCTTGTATTATCTGTGCACACTATCGTATCCTTCGATATGTCCGTATCGAATGTACCTGGATGGCACAGTACCATATTCCCTCCTTACTTCGTTGCCGGTGCTATATATTCCGGTTTTGCCATGGTTGCCCTGCTTATGATTATCGCCCGTAAGATATACGGATTGGAGGATATCATGACAGTAGACATCATGGAGAAGATGAATATAATCATGATGATAACGGGTAATATGGTTGCATTTTCGTACCTGATGGAAGGATTTATGTCGTGGTACAGTGGTTATATTTATGAACGCGGTATTTTCTGGCTTTATATCGTAGGACCTTATGCATGGGGTTTTTGGATTACAATGTTTTGTAATGTGATCAATCCTCAATTCATGTGGTTTAAAAAAGTGAGGCGGAATATTACACTTACATTTATGGTCGCCATATTCGCAAATATAGGGATGTGGTACGAACGATTTATGATTATTGCCGCTTCCCTCTCAACTGACTTTATGCCATCATCCTGGGCCTACTATTCACCGACCTGGGTTGATTATCTGACCTATGTAGGAACATTCGGACTATTTTTCACCTTCTTCCTATTATTTTTGAGATTCTTACCAATGGTAGCTATATCAGAAGTAAAAGCCGGTTTACCACAAGCAGATCCTCATTATTATGAGGAGGATGAAGGTCTTGAAGGATCTAATGGTCAAGGAACAATTGTTATTCAACCCAATGAGACTGCTTAAATAACGATCGTATATGGAAACGAAAGAAAAGAATAAATTACACGGTATCTTAGCTGAATTTAAGAATCCTGCAGCGCTGTTACATGCTGCAGAAACAGTGAATAACGCTGGATATAGTAAATTTGACACCTTTAGTCCTTTTCCAATACACGGAATGGACGAGGCTATGAGTCTTAAAAAGTCTAAGGTAGGTTGGATAGTACTTGGATTTGGTCTTGTTGGTTTATTCGGTGCTATCACTTTAATGGTATGGGTTATGTCTTCAGCGATGCCTGTTAGTATAAGTGCCAAACCCTTAGTCGACCCGCCTATTTATGTACCGATTACATTTGAGTTAACGGTTCTCCTGTCTTCTTTCGGTGCGGTCACCGGAATGTTGCTTTTAAACGGATTACCTAAACCTCACAATCCATTATTCAATTCAGAAAACTTTAACAGGGCAACAGACGACGGCTTCTTCCTTTATATAGAGTCGAAAGACGCCTTGTTTTCTGAAGATAAAACGGCTGATTTCCTTGAGGAAGCTAAAGCCCTGAATATTGAAAAGATCTATGATTAATAATTACTCATTTGAATAGGTTTAAAAAGCTAAAACATTGCAGATGAAACTATTAAAACAACATCGCTCGATAGCACTTATTTTACTTGCTATGGCTCTCTCAGCCTGTAGAGGCAGGCCTTTTCATAAACCCCCTATTCTCCCCGAACAAAATATGTTCGATCAACCGAAGTTCCAGGCCCAACAGGTAAATAATTTTTTCCCTGATAAGAGAGCCATGCGTATGCCGGTTAAGGGAACTGTTGCTCGCGGCTGGTTGAAAACCAATACTGTTTATTGGGATGGAAAAACCAAAGATGGTAAATGGGTTCAAAAAAACCCACTTACCATAACAAAAAAACTGGTCGACAGAGGTAAAAATCGATTTAATATTTACTGTACTCCCTGCCACGATCGGTTGGGTACCGGTAATGGTATGGTTATTCAATTCGGCTTTGTACATCCTCCCTCTTATCATTCCAAACGTTTGCGTAATGTAGCTGATGGATACTTATACAATGTAATCACAAACGGCTTTGCCGTAATGCCGAGTTACAGAGACCAAATACCTGTACACGATCGCTGGGCTATCGTTTCATATATCAGAGCATTACAATTGAGTCAACACGCCACTAAGTCTGATCTGCAAGGCTATACTTTTTCAGATTCTACAATAACAGCTTATAAAGATAGCGTACAAGCAGCTAAAGAGGCGGCGAAAAAACAAGCTGAAGCACAGGCTCAAAAGCAACAAAAAGTAATGAGTGTCTCTCAATTAATTGCGCTGGGTAAAAAGTTACATAAAGAAAAGACCTGTGTTACTTGTCACTCTACAGATGGTTCAAAGGGTGTCGGACCTACATGGCAAAATCTGTTTGGAAGAAAGACAGCTTTGTCTAACGGCAAAACTATTACAGCTGATGTAAGTTACATCAAAGAATCGATCATGAAGCCACACGCACAGATTGTTAAAGGTTTTCAGCCTGTAATGCCTCAGGGCTTAATCAGCAGTCAGCAAAACCTGAATGCTCTGGTCGCTTATATCGCTTCATTGTCGAATCACAGTAGCGCCAAACAATATTTGAATAACCTGAAGAAACAGCAGCAGAAGAAACAATCGCAGTCTGGTTCAAGTAACAGTGGTTCTTCATCATCATCCATGAGTCAGGCACAGTTAATAAGCTTGGGTAAAAAGCTTTACAAGCAAAAAACCTGTACAACCTGCCACTCAACGGATGGTTCTAAAGGCGTTGGCCCGACATGGAAAGGTTTATATCAAAGTACGGTTACACTATCCAACGGCAAAAAGGTAAAAGCTAATGTGAGTTATCTGAAAGAATCGATCAAAAAACCACATGCACAAATAGTCAAGGGTTTTCAACCGGTCATGCCGCAGGGATTAGTTAGTAAAAAGCAAAACCTTGATGCATTAGTAGCATATATAAAATCTCTCAAGTAATTGATATTGTTTAGATATATAAGTGAGTTAAGCATAAATATTTGAAAAATTAATCATGAAAAAAATCAAAATAACAGACTCACTGTCGTTTCCAGAAGATAATAAGGCGACAACATCATTATTCGTAATTGGAGCAGTGGGACTTATAGCCAGTGCAATCGGCTATTTTGTCAACAGGGAACAGTTTTATTTCTCTTATCTAACCAGTTTTGCCTTCATTGCAAGTTTAACTTTGGCCTCTTTGATGTATGTGATGTTACAACACCTCACACATTCATCTTACAGTGTTGTATTTAGGAGAGTGCCCGAAGTAATTGCCAAAAATATTATCTATATCGCCATATTGTTTATCCCGATATTTTTTGGGATGCATTATCTTTTTGAATGGACACACTGGACGCCACAGGAGATAGCAGCAAGTAAGGTGTTACCTTATAAAGCGCCTTTTTTGAATTATAAGTTTTATATCATCCGGTATTTTATCTATTTCGGTATCTGGTCTTTCTTTGGCTACCGGATGTACAAGATTTCCATTAAGATGGATGAAACGGGCGATTGGGGACTTCAAACACTGCTTCGCCGTACAAGTGGACCGGGTTTGT
Source organism: Balneolales bacterium (assembly GCA_035267005.1). Classification (GTDB taxonomy): domain Bacteria; phylum Bacteroidota; class Rhodothermia; order Balneolales; family DATFMH01; genus DATFMH01. Next base: position 8,040 of record DATFMK010000214.1, on the reverse strand, counting down.
TCTTATTTGCCATAACCGTTGCATTTGCATCATTCGACTGGCTTATGGAATTAGATCCTCACTGGTACTCCACTATTTTTGGAATCTATTTCTTTGCGATGAGTTTCCAGGCATTTTTTGCAATGCTGATTCTTATCCTCCTCTACATGAGAAAAAAAGGCATCTTAGCAAATACCATTACAGACAAGCATTTTTCTGATTTGGGATTATTATTATTCGGTTTTACTGTTTTCTATGCATATATCGCGTTTGCCCAGTTCCTCTTGATTTATTACGCCAATATACCTGAAGAGGTCGTTTGGTTTAATGCTCATTTAAGAGGAAGTTACATTTATATTGGTTGGGCAATTGTCATTGGTCGATTTGCAATACCATTTGTTGTCTTAATTGGTCAGGAAGCAAAGAAAAGCCTTACGGTTCTCAAATACGTTTCCATTTTGGTCATATTTATGCAATTTATTGAATTATACTGGCTGGTAATGCCCAATTTCCACAAAACAGGCATACATGTAAGCTGGATTGATTTTGCTACTATTATTGGTTTAGGATGTCTGTTTTTAGGGCTGTTCTTCAATACTTTTAAAAAGCATTGCATGATACCCAAAAATGACCCGCTATTAGCTGATTCACTGAATAAACATTAAAATTTTATCGGTATAACGATGAGTGAAAAGAATCTTGATAATACAAAGGGACAACAACCCGACGATGAAATTTACGAAATTGAGGTAGAACAAAAGTTTGCTGACTCTGTAGAAGAAGGAGTTACAGACGACAGCCTCGATATGAAACGGCTCGCGTTCTGGGTTTTAACCGGTCTTTGTGTTGTTTTTCTTCTTGTTACCATAGCATATAATATGTATGGTTATAATTCCTTTGAAATGAAACAACAGATAGATAATAAGACAAAAAATTACGAAATTACTCAGAAACGTGCCGAGGAACACAAAATACTAACGTCATATGGAATCGTTAATCTAAAGGAAGGTATATACCGGATTCCTATTGACAGCGCTATATCTCTCTATGTCAAAGAAAATAAAAATTCTAACACAGGTAAAAGTAACGATTAGAACTTCGTTCTTTCGATTTTCTTATATCTTCTTTGCATCGTTCTTTATTTTATTGCTTTTATCTACTGAAAATGCTTCTGCTCAGCGAGTATTAAAACATGCTCGCGGTCTAGAAGGTGTAGGTATCACTGAAAAATTAGGAAATAAGATTCCTTTGAATCTTACTTTTACTAATACGGATGGAAAGCCCATTCAATTAGGTCAAATTATCAAAGGTGATAAACCTGTTATATTGGATTTGGCTTACTTTACTTGTCCAATGTTATGCCCGATGATTATTCATGGCATGATGGATGGAGTTAAAAAGCTGGATTGGTCACCGAATAAAGATTATAAGATAATCACGGTTAGTTTTGATCCTCATGATACCTATAAAGTTGCAGCCGCCAAAAAGAAGGCGTATGTAGATACTCTTACGGCACTCGGTAAAAAGGGTGCTGAAGATGGCTGGTATTTTTTAACCGGCAAGCAAGATCAAATAAAAAAATTAACCAAAGCTGTTGGGTTTGGTTATAAATATCTTCCGAAAAAGAAAATGTATGCACACACGGCAACATTAATTTTCTTAAGTTCTAAAGGGAAGATTTCACGATATTTATATGGAATATCGTTTCCAACAATACAACTTAAGAATGCTCTTGGTGATGCTGCTGATGGACATATTGGCAGTACGCTCGATAAAATCATCTTATATTGTTGTCAATACGATCCAGGTACAGGGAAATACACGGCTTCAGTCAAGAATATAATGAAACTGAGCGGTGTAGTTGTCATGATTCTTTTAGGTGGATTTCTTGGAATCCTCTGGTTTAAAGAAAAAAAAGCGAAACACACATAATTAATGTTCAATAATACTGATGTTTAATCTAGGCAAGTATTTCTTACCACCGGCAAAATCTACTTTTGCTCATAATACGGATGCATTATTCAATTTCATAACCAATACCGGCGCTTTATTGCTACTCGGTATCGTCGTTGTTATGATTTATTTTGTTATCAAATACCGGAGGAGGTCAGATGATGACGTTACTTCTTTGGTTGATCATAATACTACACTTGAAATTGTCTGGACTGTCATTCCGTTAATACTCGTTCTCGTCATCTTTAGTTGGGGTTTTAAAGGATATTATACACTTTTCACCCCCCCGCAAGATTCTTATGAAATCAATGTGACGGCTCAACAATGGTTATGGAAGTTCCACTATAAGAATGGTAAAACAACCATCAATAAATTATATGTTCCTGCGGGCAGGGATGTTAAACTCATAATGACATCTAAAGATGTTATTCACTCCCTTTTTATTCCTGATTTCAGGGTTAAACATGACGTTTTACCGGATAAATATGAAGAACTCTGGTTCAACGCAAAGAAACCTGGGCATGCCAATCTTTTTTGTACGCAGTATTGTGGACAAGGTCATTCAAACATGCATGCTGATGTAATCATTGAATCTCAAAAGAAATTTAACGCCTGGCTAAAAAAGGGTGCTAATGGTTCATCAGGTGGCAATGGTAAACCTCAGGGTATGAGTCAGGCTGCCTATGGAAAACAGCTGTACCAGAAAAATGGCTGTTCCTCGTGTCACTCAACTGATGGTTCCAAAGGAGTGGGACCCTCCTGGAAAGGAATATTTGGACATAAAGTCACCTTTAAGGATGGATCCTCAAAAACAGTAGACGAAAACTATATTCGTCAGTCAATTCTTAATCCTGGCGCTAAGGTCGTCAAAGGCTTTAACAATGTTATGCCAACATTCCAGGGTGTCTTAAATAGTGATCAAATTAGTGCAATCATAGCTTATATAAAGACTTTAAAATAACATGGAAAGCAAAGAAACCACGAATACAACCAAAATCAAGGTTCGTCATTTTCCTCTTGATGAAAACCCTCCGCATCATTATGCCAATTGGCAGAAGGGTATAAAATCATGGTTGACGACAAAAGACCACAAGCGTATTGGTATCATGTATCTTGCTACTATTACGTTGGTCTTTTTATTTGCCGGTACGATGGCCATATTGATCCGTTTATCTCTTTGGAATCCGGCTAACCATATTGTTGCGGCCAAAACCTATAACATTTTATTCACTCTTCACGGAACAATGATGATCTTCCTCTTCCTTGTTCCGGGAGTACCTACAACACTTGGGAACTTCTTCATCCCTATGATGATAGGTGCTAAGGATGTCGCCTTTCCAAGACTGAATCTGGCCAGTTATTATATCTATCTAACAGGTGCCATATTTACAGTCTGGGCCATCATTCATGGTGGTGTTGATACCGGATGGACATTTTACACTCCTTACAGTATACAATCTACTACCCACGTCTTACCAATGACGATAGGGATCTTTATCATAGGTTTTTCATCCATTTTAACCGGTTTAAACTTTATTGTAACATTGCACAAATTACGTGCTCCGGGTATGTCATGGGGTAAATTACCATTATTCTGCTGGGGAATTTATGCAACCAGTATCATTCAGGTTCTTGCTACCCCGGTATTAGCTATCACACTTTCATTACTGATTATGGAAAGGGTGTTACACGTTGGTATATTTAATCCGGCACTTGGTGGTGACCCGATTTTGTATCAACACTTTTTCTGGTTTTACTCGCACCCTGCCGTTTACATTATGATTGTACCTGGCTTTGGTATCATATCTGAACTTATTGGGACATTCTCAAAGAAACGCGTTTTCGGTTACTGGTTTATCGCAATATCGAGTTTGGCTATCTCATTTTTAGGATTTTTAGTCTGGGGACACCACATGTTCGTTTCCGGTCAATCAGCGCTGGCCTCAACGGTATTCTCATTGATCACGTTTCTTATTGGTATTCCAACGGGTATCAAAATATTTAACTGGCTGGCAACCATGTATAAAGGATCTATTTGGCTGACGACTCCCATGTTGTATGCCTTATCATTCATATTCCTTTTTACAATCGGTGGCATCACTGGTATCATGCTTGGTGCCCTCTCCGTTGATGTTCAACTACACGCCACTTACTACGTAGTAGCACACTTCCACTATGTAATGTTCGGTGGTATGTTGATTGCCTTTATCGGAGGTCTGCACTACTGGTGGCCTAAAATGACCGGTAAAATGTATAGTGAGACAATGGGTAAAATCTCATGGTTCTTCATCTTCGTAGGATTCAATGTTACCTTTTTCCCACAATTCATTTTAGGTGCCAAAGGAATGCCGAGAAGATATTATAACTACTTACCGCAATTCGAAACGTTGCACAGAACTTCGACTGTTGGTTCCTGGATTCTCGCTACTGGTTTCTTAATCATGGCCGGATATCTTATTTATTCTCTCGCTAAAGGAGAAAAGGCCCCTTCAAATCCATGGGGTGCCCGAACACTGGAGTGGATGACTGCTTCACCCCCCATTCATTCCAATTTCAACTACATTCCTGTAGTTACTCATGAACCCTATGATTTCCATCGACCGGTTAGTGAATTTCAATTAGGATTAGTTGGAAGTGAAGAAAACGGTCATGATGGAGGAAATGGTGCTACATCACCAGATGGTGGAACTCCTGTGGTAGCTGATGAAAGTCAAAGTTGACCATTGACTGACCCACGAGAAATAAAAATTATTACGCAATAAACTTTTTAATAAATTAATATTCAATCATTTATGGCACAGGCAAATGTAGCAACTGAACGTGAAGCATTTGTTCAGCATCACTTTGTGAATGCCGAACAGCAGTTCGATACCGCTAAGTTAGGCATGTGGATATTTCTTGTTACCGAGATACTGTTCTTCGGTGGTCTGTTTTGTTCATACGTAGTGTTTCGAACATGGTATCCCCATACATTTATGGAAGCATCGAGTCATTTGGATAAACTATTAGGTGGTGCTGATACCGTAGACCTCATTTGTAGTAGTGTAACTATGGCTCTGGCCATTCACTATATCCAAAAAGGGAATGAAAGAATGACTATGATCATGCTTGGTATTACATTTCTTTTTGGTGCCGCTTTTATTGGTTCTCACGCTTATGAATGGCTCGATGAGATGAGTCATGGTATTTATCCGGGTAAAGCATACGCATTTAAAGGAATAAGCGGTTCACATGCTTATGTATTCTTTAGTCTATACTACCTAATGACCGGTCTTCACGGAATTCACGTATTGATAGGCATGGGACTTATGGCATGGCTAATGGTTAAAACGAAAAGAGGACGATTTAGTGCAAAATATTACACACCTATTGAAATTACAGGTCTGTACTGGCACTTTGTTGACCTCATCTGGATTTTCTTATTACCTCTACTCTACTTAGTCGATTAAAAGGATTTTATTATGAGTGAACAACATCATCATATCGTACCAATTAAAATGATCCTCACTGTAGGAGCTATTCTGGTTTTTCTTACAATACTAACGGTATTTATTGGTTATCTGCATTTGCCTAATCCATATAATGTTATTGCAGGAATTGGCATTGCAGTAATTAAAGCCAGCCTGGTAGTAATGTTCTTTATGAATCTTTATTGGGAAAGAAGGAGATTCAACATCATGGTTTTTCTGGCGGGAATTGTATTTCTGACTGTATTTGTAGGTATAACCCTGTTAGATACGCTTCACCGGGCACACATTACACCTGGATTTTAATGTAACACCCAATATTTAATTTAGGTTTAAAGCCGATTCTTATTCGAGAATCGGCTTTTTTATTGCCTCGCTCTGCTGAACTAAAAGGATAAACAAAAATTCCGCACTTACCAGAACCGCCACATTGGTTAAATGTAGTACTTGTAATGCAGGGACCATATTTAAGTTCACAAGTCCTAAACCGAGTATAATTTGCATTACAATTAAGGCTAAAATTGAGGTCCCTATTCTTTTATAAATATTATTGGAATCGAAGGGTCTAAGGAAGTATATCAAAATCATACAAGCTATTAACACGACCCAGGAAAAAGCCTCATGTACGCCTTCAATAGATCCGACATGTGACAACCATTCTGATCTGGGAATCGTTAACGAACTATTCTTTATAACATCAACAGACTGTCTGACTTGAGTGCCAAGCCCAATTTGAATCATTGTGGCTACTAGTAAAGCCATTCCAACCCATAATAATCTTCTTTTATTCTCTTGTGATAAGGTAATGGTCATTTTCTTTTGAAAAGCTTTATAAGTCGTATAAATCAAAATCATTAAAATGGCCAGGGCGGTGTACATGTGCACGGATATAATCCATGCTTTTAATGACGATTCCACAACCTGACCGCCAAGCCATCCTTCAAAACCGACTAATAAAACGGCCAGTCCGGATCCATAAAATACAATAGGCTCTGATTTTCGATATTTAAAAGATCGTATAAATGTTAGAATAATCATTATTCCGGTCGTTATACCTACAAGCCTGTTCACATACTCTACGACCATCAAAACAGGATTGAATTGAGATTTATCAAATCCAGGTGGTAATTGTGATGCCGAAAATGGTGGAATCCAGGAACCGAAACATTTGGGCCAGTCAGGACATCCTAATCCTGCACCAACAGCCCGCACCAATCCGCCAACAAAAATGAGAAAAATAGTTATAAAAATAGTTGCCAGTGCTGTTTTCTGGAAGGCATTAAATTTTGTTTTCACAGAAATACTAATTATGCGATTTGTTAGAAATTTTCGTTAGACAAATAATTATCAAATTACAAATATAAAAGTGCTTTAAAAGTGTCTAAAAATACAAATATTTATTAACTTGTTTTGGTTTTCAATCATAGTGTGAGAATTTTAATTACCAGGTATTTATTCGCCTATTGATAATATTTATTTCGAATGAAATTTACAGTAGATAGTGCACTCTCTCAATCCGATAGTTTAAGTACAGTATTAGCTGCTTATTATGAATTAACCAAGCCAGGAATCACATTTCTTGTTCTTGCAAGTATGGCTATTGGTTTTTTTCTTGGTTCGACAAACGGTATTAATTACGTTACTCTTCTAAATGCTGTCATCGGCACTTTTTTAATTGCAAGCGGTACATCAGCATATAATCAATATATAGAACGTGATTTGGATAAACTGATGCTGAGAACCCGTAAGCGTCCACTTCCAATGCATCGCGTTGGTCCGACCAATGCCTTTTTATTCTCCACATTTCTAATGCTCATTGGCCTTGGGTATTTAATTCTGACTGTAAACATTGTTGCCGGATTCATTTCAGCAATGACTTCCATATTATATCTTGGATTTTATACCCCTCTTAAGCGGGTTTCATTCATAAATGTATTTATTGGTGCTATCCCCGGCGCATTACCACCTGTGGGCGGATGGGCTGCAGCTACCGGACATTTAGATAATATCGGACTCTGGATTTTATTTGGAATCGTATTTTTGTGGCAAATTCCGCATGTCGTTGCTATTGCATGGCTCTGTAATGATGACTATGAGCGGGCTGGCTTCCATATGTTACCTGTAAAGGACCAAAATGGTCTTTGGTCGACCGTTACTATTATGTCATGTCTGATATTGCTCATACCTGTAAGTATCGCTCTCTACACGTTTCATATTAACGGAATGATCTATCTCGCGGGTGCCGTTTTATCCGGATTAGTATTTTTATTATACGGTATATTTTTTATGCTGGATCGAAGTAAACTGAATGCAAAAAAATTAATGTTCGCTTCTCTTTTTTATCTCCCTTTAGTCTGGATTTCAATTCTCATTGACCGACTTATTGCCTAAGAATTTATTTATTACTTGAGTTTGAGTTACGAAACTATGCTTCCGGGTAGAGCGGTTCGTTGCCTCCCCCCTCCCTCACAGACCCGTACGAGCAGATTTCCCGCATACGGTTCCTCTGCTTATGGTTTCTGCTACCGGTTGAACCGGTTTACACCGTCCTCCGGTTTCCAAACCGCTATCGGCATGGCTTCCGTTGACATAAGTCCCTGCTGGCTCTGAGTCCGGCAGGTTCTCTGGGTGGCCCATATTA
>DATFMK010000213.1:0-8351 GCA_035267005.1 Balneolales bacterium | reverse complement strand
CAATCAGCTGAATAAGCTGATCATTGATCTGTTCGAATTATCCAAACTGGATGCACGTCAGATTGAGCCGCAACCCGAACCGTTTTCAATAGCGGAATTGGCACAGGATATTGTGCTGAAACTAAAACCTACGGCAGAAAGAAAGCATATCCATTTAAAACTTGAAACAAATGAGTTTATACCGATGGTTTATGGTGATATTGGACTTGTTGAACGAGCTGTTACGAATATTATTGATAATGCCATTCGTTATACCGGCAAGAACGGTGAGGTGACCATCCATGTCCACAGAGCGAATAAACATGCCGAGATTGATGTGGAAGACAATGGGCCGGGTGTTCCTACAGATCAACTACCTCATCTGTTCGATCGATTTTATCGATTGGAAAAAAGCCGTAATCGTTCAGATGGTGGATCAGGTTTAGGTCTTGCCATTGCCAAAAAAGTGTTGGATATACAAAAGATACCGCTAACTGTTGAGAGTAAAGTAAATATAGGAACCAAATTTCGTATAAAGTTACCAACGAGTCCCTCTGAAGGAAAGTAAATTAGTTCTTAATGCTGAAATTGTAAGATTTTCTACATAGCATTCAAACAAAAAAAGAGCCCTTCTTCATAAAAAAAGAAAAGCTCTTATTTAAAAAAAGATACAGCATTCCCCAAAAAGTATGATGAAAAAGAAATTAAATTCCCACAATCATTACGGAGGAACTAAAAATCATACTTATTAGAAAACAGAAAATGCAAAACAGATTAATGGGTTACACTAATGTTTTTTCCAATTCCTTTTCTTTTTTTACCCGTGGACTCCATTTGGTTGTATCCACAATCAATTCTACAGTTTTATAGCGCATGTTATTTTCGCCATCATAACGATATCTTACGCAAATAAGTCTATCACCGTATTCTTTAACCAATTTTTTGGTACCCCGTTGACCGGGTTTCAGTGTTAATTTAGTATCCATAAACGTCTCTCGTTTTTATAAATGTATATGCATGTTAAATGCGACAATCATATTTTTACGTTAGCAATTAATTTACAACTATATTGAAAGATAATCTATAGCCAGATTCGTGTTGATATACTTATGTATAATCAAAACATTCTTTATATGCTGTAAAATCAATTATTTGCATTATTAACATTAAGGAAGCTATATCGATAAAAAATAATCATAATTCTTTTTTATAATTATTATTTATAGGCTCCTTCAGTTTCCCAAAAGTTTTTAATACACATAACAGTTTAAACATTAAGGGAATGAATGAATTAAAAAAAGGTGCTAATTAACAGTTCTTATATAAACTTTGAAATTTTTATAAGAATTAGAGCTCAGTTTTTCATAATTGACTAATCCCGTTTAGTAGTTTCAAAGATATACTAAAGCATTCATATCAGTTAGCAATATCTGGATTATTAAACTACTATTTTCAGTGAGCATAATAATACATAACAGATATAATTCAGACTAATAGATTTGTGGTATTTTTTGTAAAATTATATAATTATATTAAGACAAAATACTATGTTGTCTTAATATGAAAATAGTTCAAATATATGTATTTATATGTTGGATAACTTGTTAAAATCATTTTACTTCTTAATAACTAATTCATCAAATAATTATTAATTGAAATAAATCTGCTGAAATATTGGTCTTTACAATAATTAATAACGGTTATAAGATTATTTGAAATCTAAAGAGTAATCAAAAAGTAATTTAAATAAGTGCCAGTATTTTTAGCTGTTTAATTTGGGATGAAAGATATATTGTTATGAAAAAATATGTAATCTGCATAAGTAATACTAAGTGGGTTATAATTTTTGGATTATGATGTTAGGAATCCCTCTAAAGTTATAAGATATCTAATTTTAGAGACTTTTCTTTCGATCACAAAATTAACTTAAGTTAGTTGCTATTCAATAAGACATAAAATAAATAAGGAATAGGTAAGTGCGATTCTAAATCCATTTTTTACATATAAAAACCAAAATCAATTATATGTATATCAGTAGAATCATGACAGAATTATATAATCAGCGCGATTTAAGTGAATAAGAGAGCCTAAATCAAGAGAGATGAATGTTAGGGAAAAGGATTGATCAGTATAATTCAGGATGATATGAGTTTGCTTTTTGTCTGTATTCCGTTTATAGACAGACATTCAGTTTATAATCAGGTTCTTTGAAATATGTAAGAATTTTAGCCTTTTAACCTCTTCATAATGATGATAGTGTAAATACTATCCCAGTGAAGAGCTTTTAAACAATTATAAAATAACTATTTATTGAGGGGGAATTAATATGAAAAAGAGAGCTTATATTATTGCTTTCCTGTTATTTATACCTTTTACATTTCTGTATGCGCAAAATGGTACCCAACTGCTGGATTATAATGCCCAATCCTTAGGTAGGGGTGGGACATCGATCGGATATTTTGATGGCCCTGATCTAATGATGACAAATCCGGGTGGAATTTCGTTTCTGGATCATTCCATGTTGGATTTTAATTTTTCATTGATGGCACCGTCTTTACATTTTCGGAACAGCATTAATAATCTGAATGGCAAAAAAAATTATTATCCGTTGCCCAGTTTATCATATGTCCAAAGAGGTAACAGTAAATGGAGCTGGGGACTTGGCCTTTTTACTTCAGGTGGAATGGGAGCGGATTTCACAATGAATCACGCTCTGTTTCGTGATCAGTCGGGAAATTACATCCAGCAAAAATATCATTCAATGCTGGCTGTTATGCAAGGAGGTCCGTCTGTAGCATATCAGATATCGCCACAATTATCAATAGGATTGACGGCTCATTTAGTGTACAGTATGATGGAATTTCAAACTCCATACAGTTTATCGCCATCGGTTATGCAAGGTGTGGCAAATCCAAATAATGGCATGACATTTGGCCAAATGTTTGCAGCACCAGCATCCCAGGGTGGGTTTGGATATAGCGAAGTCACCGCTGCTGCCAACATGAAGGATCTAACAACGCTTACTTTTAACGGCAGAATCGGTTTAGCGTTCAAACCAAACGATAAGTTTTCGATGGGAATCACCTACGCGATGCCGACCTTGCTTAATTATAAAAATGGTAAAGCGTCGATGGATATGACAGCACAATTTAATGATGCTTTCAGTAAAGCGATGCAGGGTTATATGATGCAGAATCCAGGCGCTACACAACAACAAGCACAGGCCGCAGTAATGCAGCAATTTTCACAAATGGGTATTGATGTACAAGCTGGTATGGTGGCACAGTATGATCTGAAAGCAAATCTTAAATTACCCCAATCGGTTGGAATTGGATTTTCTTATGCCGCAAACAAGCAGTTGCATTTTGCATTTGATGGTTTATGGCTGAATTGGGCTGACGCTTTTGATAGTATGAAGTTAAAATTATCGAATGGCACCAATGCCAATATCAATCGTATGATGGGAAATAATGGCAGTTTTAATATTGATTTTCCGCTCGAGTGGAAAAATACGATTATATTAAAATTTGGTACCGAGTATGATTTGAATGATAAAGCAACTATCAGAGGCGGATACGTTTATGGTAGTGATCCTGTTCCGAATAAAACGGTATTTCCGGTATTTCCGGCTATTGTCGAAAATCATGCTATGTTAGGATTCAGCTATCTGATTTCGACTCCGTTACGAATTAATCTGGCATTAGAGCATGCATTTGCACATAAACAGACGGCAAGTGTAGCCAGTATGGTAGCTCAAGAATATGATTCCAGCGTCAGTAAATTGTCGACTACTTTGTTTCATGTCTCACTGAATTATTCTTTTAAATGACGGAATAGAAAAATCGACAGGTTATTGAACCTGTTACTTTGTAAAACACGTTCAGGGTGTCTTCCTTAATCGGGGGGACACCTATTTTTGACAGTATTCGATATAACATTAGACTAGTAAAACCCTGCCAAGTAAACAGTAGGTAAAAACTATCGACCTACGAGGCTGTGAAAAAACTATAAGTCAAATTCATTTGCCTTAAATAATTTAGGTGCTTCGCGCAATTTCGCTTTGCTTACCCACTCTCATTCTCCCGAAAGTGTGCGGGACAAGTTCTCCCTTTCACGGATAAATCCGCGACAGGGAGAGAGGCTCTTCAACAAAATTTTAAAATAATTAAAAAATCAAGGTGCCCTGTCGGTAGTAGTATTATTTTTTCACAGCCTCCTACGTTGGTGGTTTGTTTTACGTTGTTGATCGTTTTGACCATTTTTAGCAACTAACCACCGACCACTATCATTACAAATCCTAACATCACGTGAGTTCGAGATAAAAGAAATAACTTGCATTTCGGTCGATAGACGATGGAGGCTGTAAAAAAACTTTAAATCAAATTCAATTGCCTTAAATAATATGGGTGCTTCGCGTGATTTCGCTTTGTTTACCCACTCTCAATCTCCCGAAAGTTTGCGGGACAAGTTCTGCCTTTCATCGATAAATTCGCGACAGAGAGAGGCACTTCAACAGAAATCAAAAACAATTAAAAAATTAAGGTGCCTTGTCGCTTGCATTGTTATTTTTTTACAGGCTCTGTCATCTGTAGTCGTTGGTCCTACATTTAACAGTTACGTTTTATTAAGTAGATAGACTATAAGCTTAAACGAACCTCACGTTATCCACGTTATTAAGATCTCTCACCCAAAAAGCGGGTTCGAGATGACGCCTTTGAGTAATGTTTTTTAAACCTCAACATCATCTTCGCCCATTCGCGTCATTTCGACCTCACGTTAAGTTATTTAATTTAACGTGAGGTTTGGATAAGAATGGAATGAGATCCTCAAAGAAATGAAACGTTGCGGATTTTGGAATATAATAAGGTACATTTCATAGCGACCTGTCAGGTTTTTTCCTCATCTTTAATTCAAATTTCAAGATCTAAATCATTAATAATTTGCAGAATTCGCATTTTGGACGATTTAGTATAACGTTTGAGAGATCTAATCCAACATCTTAAACGAACCTCGTGATATTTAAGAGGAAGTGAGACTTTTTTGAAGATTATTAATCAAACCTGAATTTCATCGTCTTTAATCACGACAAAAGATCCTTCGAATTTTGCAGCCTCAGTTGAGCTTTCATTTTCGAGGATTGAGCAATGTTGATAAATACGTCCCTTTCCTTTTTTGAGAAACATACTTTTCAATTTTTTGGAATCCGAAGGTTTAGGTCTGGCGCAAAATACTTTAAAATTATTTTTGATGGGGTTGAGAAACGTTACTTTTTCATTCTGAATTACGATATGATATGGAGTGATAAAATCTTCCAACAATAGAAAGGTCATACCATACCCGGCCAGGATGGCTAACATGCCAATGCTGCCGCCAAAAGCAGTACCGCGATGATTAATATTGGGTTTTAAAGGTGCACTGAGTACCAAACCATTTTCATCATAATGATCAAAAGAAAATTCAAGATACCGTGTTATGGGCATTTTACTGGTGATCAGCTGTTGCAAATCACGGAGTTTATTGGAAATACTTTTTTTCGTCATATAGCAGATATACTCATTACAAATCTATATTAGCGTTAAGCGAAGAAGTGTCTAATTTAGGAAACGCAACAATTTGCTCTGTAATTCATTATACGTATGTCCGCCCGGCAGACCTTCTTCAATTTTTCCCTTTCGGTTAATAATATAACTAACCGGGCGTATTTCCTGAATATCTTTAAATGGGCCTTTAGACCATGAATTGCGTTTTATATATCCTTTAACAACAGACATTGGGTGTTGTTGAAAATAATTGAGTAATATGGGGCGCTCTTCATCTGAAATGGTAAGGATAATCAGACCATCTTTCTGATAATTCTTTTGCAAGAGATCCAAAGCGGGCATTTCTTTTCGGCAGGGTCCGCACCAGGTAGCCCAAAAATTTAATAAAATGACATGGCCTTTGTACTCGGAAATATTATGAGTAGATTTATCGGTTACGAGCTGAAAAGAAAACTCTGGTACCTTTTTCCCAGAATGTTCGTAAGCCGACTTTAGGGGGGATAGTGGGTACTGAATAATCAGAAAAGTAAATACCGAACCCCAAAGAACAAGTACGGATAAGAGTGCACCAGTCCATCCCCAGAATCCCCTTGGAAGAAAATATTTATTACCTCTTCCTATAAAAAATAAAGCGACAAAAGAAGTCAAAGCCAGTAAAATGGCAGCGATTTGACCGTATTGGATGATATATTGAATCCAGTTTCCGTTCATTTTCCGTAATGATCAGATTGATAATAATAAATGTATAATAATGGAATCGCCCATAAAAAGTTACATTAGTTTTGGCTTAATCTTATCGTATAAGAAGAGTTACAAAATTCTTGATCCGTTCGTCACGGGTTGATCCGTTTTTAACAAGATAGTTCCCGTCTCATCACAAACAGCGCCAAGAACCAGAACTTCCGATCTAATCCCTGCAATTTGTTTGACTGGAAAATTTAACACGGCAGCAATCTGCTTACCAATTAGATCATCCGCTTCGTAATTTTCGGTGAGCTGCGCGGAACTCGTTTTTTTACCGTATTTCCCAAAATCTATTTCTAATGTATATGCAGGCTTTTTAGCTTTGGGATTTTGTTTTGCTGATACAATGGTACCAACATGTAACTGAACGGTCAGAAAATCGTCTAAGGTAATTCAGCCATATTTGATATCAATATCTAAGAAGCTTTGCAAAACCAGGTATTTTGTTCAATATCAAAGCCTGAGCGACTTCGGAACCGCAGCATCCCGAATGCTTTCGGGATTCGAGGATTTCGAAGTCGCGAAAATGCAGAGATTGGGCAAAAGAACGGTTTGGCATAGGCTTCTCTAAATATATTAATTAATTTTCTTTATATAAGGTAAATACTTGTATTATAAGTTCCATAGTTTCATTTCAAGCAATGACTAACATCCATTAAAAAGTATAAAATTATGCCACATTATATTTGTCAGACCTGCGGAACTCAATTTTCGGAATCAGAGACATCACCTGATCATTGTACGATTTGTGAAGAAGAGCGACAATATGTGGGAATTCATGGAACAACCTGGACCACTTTGGAGAAGCTTGCGAAAACACATCGTAACAGTTATCGCAAAAAAGAACATAGTTTGATGGCTATAGGTACCGAACCTAAATTTGGAATTGGTCAGCGAGCGCTCTTAATTATCAGACCAGAAGGTAATATTTTGTGGGATTGTATCAGCTTAATTGATGAGGCGACTATAGATATTATTGAATCGATGGGTGGTTTATCCGCGATCGCTATTTCTCATCCCCATTATTATACAACGATGGTGGAATGGAGTAAGGCCTTCGGAGATATACCGGTATATCTCCATGAAGATGATCGTCAGTGGGTGATGCGGTCCGATGAAAATATCCATTTTTGGAGTGGTGAAACAAAAGAATTAGGTGACGATATAACGTTGATTCATTGTGGCGGACACTTTGACGGTGGAACGGTATTACATTGGGCTGATGGAGCTGATCGAAAAGGAGCGCTGTTAACCGGCGATATTATACAGGTGGTACTCGACCGAAAACATGTCACATTTATGTACAGTTATCCCAATCAAATACCGTTGCCGGAACATAAAATTCAGCGAATTGTTGATGCCGTGGAACCTTTCAAATATGACAGAATTTATGGGGCGTGGTGGGACCGTAATATTTTGACAAATGCCACGGAAGCGGTTCATAAATCAGCAGAACGATATATTAAAGCTATTAAGGCAGGATTGTAAATGCGTAACTTTATTAAGAAGATATCGTAAAAAATCTTAAATTAAATATATAGTAACTGCTAAATTTGCCATTTCATTGATTAAATAAAAAGAAATTGGGTTAACTTTATGGAACAATTATTAAATCCCGGAACATTGTCAATGCTCATACCAATCGTTGCCATTATCGGTGCATTTGTGGTAAAAATAAAAAAGATGGAAATGCAGAGAAATAGTGTTGATGATTACGAAGAACTACAAGCCCTTCGGGATGAAGTCATTTCCTTACGCCGCCGGATGGAACATGTGGAAGCCATCGTAACCACCGATGAACACGAACCCAGAATTGATATTAATGATGTTACGGATAGGGATGATATCAAAGATGAAGCCGACCGGAGCGGTTTGAAGAATATGTTGCGATGAATTAGAAATCAGGATTTTACCTATTAAATACTTTATGATGGTTAATTAATAAAGTATCAATTACTGCCATTCTATCATAATGTAATGAGGTAAATAACTTTATAGGTTTTTTCTTTTTAGAATCGCGGATTCTCACGGATGGGAGGATTAACGCGGAACATTCCGGGGTTGTGGGATGGTTTGAAAATCGATGAA
>DATFMK010000212.1:0-3531 GCA_035267005.1 Balneolales bacterium | reverse complement strand
AATACCTTTTAATTTTTCGTGATATCGATTCCATATCGATAGTCTTTTCTGCTGGATTTTTTCTAACTGTTCTAGTTGTGCATATAAAAATGCGGCGTTTAGTTCGGAAGGAAGAAATGAAGATCCAATATCAACCCAGCCGTATTTATCTATCTCTCCTCTAAAAAAAGCCGATCGATTTGTTCCTTTTTCCCAGATAATTTCATCCCGCCCGGCAAACCGGTTGTCGTTAATAACCAACATTCCACCTTCACCAGCGATAACGTTTTTGGTTTCATGGAAGGAGAATGCCCCTAAATGACCAATGGAACCCAAAGGGCTACGGCTCCCGTCAGTATGAGTATAATAACTGTCGATAGCCTGTGCGGCATCTTCCACGACAAAAAGATTATATGTGTTAGCAATCCCCATGATTTTATCCATATCACAGGCAACACCGGCGTAATGCACAACTACAATAGCCCTGGTGTTTTTATTCACTAATTCTTCTACTTTATCTTCATCCATACCGGGATGGTCACCTCGTGAATCAACAAATCGAATTTTGGCACCACGCAGCACAAATGCATTCGCAGTAGAAACAAAGGTATATGAGGGCATTATCACTTCATCACCAGGTTGAATTTCCAATAGAATTGCTGCCATCTCCAGGGCATCGGTACATGAAGTAGTTAAGAGACATTTGTTAAATCCATAATGCTCCTCAAAAAATGTCTGACATCTTTTGGTGTATTTACCATTACCGGAAATTTTTCCGGAATCTACTGCTTCTTCTATATATAACGTTTCTTTGCCAGTCAGGAATGGTTTATTAAAAGGAATAATCATGGCTTTATCATATATGGATTAAAATGTTTAATAACATCTGAAATATCTTTTGCTACTTTTGCAGAAAAATATTTGTCATTAAATAGGTTAAGCACCTTATCATACAGCGAATATGCTGCCTGCTCACCACCGATTACCTCGACATCAAATATTTTATCTACAGGTTGATAATGAGAACTGGCGAATAAACCCCGGGCAAATATTTCCCCAATGAGCTTCTCTTTGTTAAATGGCAGACGAAGGTTAAATCTCCATGAAGATACAGGAGAACCATTCAGTGTTAGCCAATAATTCGAAGGGATATGCTTCTTGTAAATGGCATTCAATTCCCTCTTAAAAAGGGTAACATCCCTCCTGGTATCCCGAACTATCGATTTATATTTCGCTATATTATCTATTTGTAAGGGCCTGTCATCTAACCATGATGGATCAGGTTGATCAATTAATTCATTCTCTTGTAAACATCTTTTATAATCGGATTCTATTTGTGTCAAATAGGAGGGGTTATAATAAGTTTGATGCTTTTTATAGGTAATTTCACGGTTGCAAATCCCAAATCCGCCAAATCCCAGATCAACATATTTAACATAACCGGTACTGTATAGTGTTAAATCTGCGTATGACGATCTATTTTGCGTACTAAAAGAAGGAGGATTCAAACACTTATCTTCAATAATTTTAAAATCTTTTCTCGTGGTTTTTACCTGTTGAAATAGATTACCAGCTGAAATACTCACTCCATAACTATATATATAGACCATACCTTTACAATCAGGATCCCGCAATGACTTCAGTATATATTCACTGTTCATGCAATAGGTACTGGTTTCAATATCGACTAATTTAAATGGAACTCCTGCTGTGAAAAATGTAAGAGGCACAACCGGACAACTATTGATAGGTATAAGCCAATATCCCGAATCACCGTAATTACTTAATAAGTAATTATAAATAATGGTGCTTGCCCTGTTTGCATAGATAATCATATAATTACTTGTTTCAATGTCCGATAGTTTTCATTGCTTACGAAGAACCGTTCAACTTCTTCCATGGATGGCGCTTTTTCAGTAAGCATAGCCTTCCTTCTTTCCTCACGATATAGTTCTTGTCTGTCGGTACTTAAACTTCTATTAATGTCGGTGGTCCGGATGTCAAAAGGCTCTTGAAATCGGGATGGACCATAAACTTTTAAATCGTCCCTGAAAAGTGGAGAATATCCATACAACAGCATCTCGGGTAGACACATATACTCTATATATTTTATAGCCTCATCCGTGAGATAATCTTTGAACTTTTGTTTATTACCCGCATTAATATTATTGAATGTTGCGGTTGATGAGTTTCCTTTCCAGAGCTTCCCGTTACTTGTTTTTATACCTTTATTAAAATGTCCTTTCCGGAAAGGCTCGACATTTAAAAAATTTGTTATTCTGGATAGGTAATCATATCTCTGGTCAATGAGATCTTCGTAACGGATAGTTAATACTTTATTCCGGTCTTCAATAGAGTTAGCAATAGCAATACTCTTCCGCCAGTTCCTCAAATGGAATAAGGTTGGACGATGATCTCCGGCATATTCTGGTCCTTTACCTATATTTAAAGAAGTTATCACATCTCTTGGATCTCGTACTATAAACAGGATTTTAATGCCTTTGGATACATAGTAGGGAGCAAATTCTTCAACCAATACTTCCTTTGAACCGCAAACTTTATAGCCGTAAGGACTGGAATGGCTTTTTAAAAAAAGTCGGTATAACTCTGATAGACTTAATGAATTAAAACTTCGCAACAACGCTTTGCGGTCTCTTACTTCAGTCCACTGACCGCTCCAGCCTTCCATTTCATCTAAGATTTTACTAATACTTTCCGAAGAGATTTCATAATTGTTTAAAAATGACATCAAATCATCGGAAGAATACCTTTTTTCATTGAACAGGTTATTCAGTACATAATAGGTTTCGGGATAATTGATTTTTTTATAGAAAACCTTTTTCAGATTTCTGTATACCAGTGGCAGGGGTTGAGATAAAGCACATATATCATGATGAGAATCCAGCATTTTTATCAATAACGTAGTTCCCGATCTGGACATGCCTGTTACTAAAAAGTAATCCATGATATTTCAGTTTTTCCTTGTAATGAATTTTAGTACCGATGATGGACATAAAGGAACACGGTGATCCGGACTCTTATAAACAATAACCCCTGCACGATTAGCTGAATTTTCTATTATTCCATCCACTGATTGGCCCCTTTTTACAATAGGAATAGCCTTAACAACCTCTTTGTATTCCCCGGACCGATTGATGATATCGGTTACTATGCCGGGGTTGGCCGAAACAAAATAAGCCCCTGAAAATTCCTTCATCAGTACGGAAGGGAAACCCGTTTTAAATTCACCCAAAGCTATTTCAATAACAGCTTTTAAAAAATCATATCCCGTAGAATATGGAACCAGATCAGATCCTATTAAATTCCCCCCCATTCGACCTGCGATCTCACCAATAATTACTTCATCGTTGGACGTAACAAAGATTTCAGAATGGCTGGCCCCGTTTTCTATTCCCAGGACATTCAAAGCTTGTGTTACTTCATCCACAATTTTTCTCTCCATTCCGGTACTAATATTGGCAGGCTGATGATGTTCCAATTCAACAAAATGAGGTGGTCCTGTAGTAACTTTATCCGTTACTGCCAGTAAAT
>DATFMK010000211.1:0-7276 GCA_035267005.1 Balneolales bacterium | reverse complement strand
TCCCTTTTTGTTGAAAAATAATAAAAACTGTAATTTGGATTATGAATACGTTAACCCGGATTATTCACCAAGATATTGTTTTTCAATATGATATGAATTCATTCTTGTAGCTTATATGAATAATTCGGTTTAAACAATCCCAAACATCCATCCTCCGAAATCCTAATTATTCATCTTATCTCGTCTTCCGGTTAGTTATAGCCAAATCTCCAAAACAGCAGTTAGATTAATCCTTGTCTTTATTGTAGTTGTAGTACATAAAAAGGCCAAAAGGCTCTTCTCCCTTTTTCTTAATAGTCTGATGATGTTTTTGATGAGCTTTCCTGATCTTTTTAAACAGTGGATTCCGGAGATGCAGGGAGATAAAACGTTTATGTATCAAAATATCATGAATGAAAAAATAGCCGATTCCATAAATGGTAATGCCTAATCCTATGCCAAACAAGGGAGAATGCAGGGGATGCGCAGACCCCTTATAAATCATAAAAATGGAAAGGAATGCAAGGATTGCCGAGAAGAGATCATTCCACTCAAAAAGATGTGAGCTTGATGAGTGATGCGTTTTATGGATGAACCAGAGCACTCCATGAAACAGAAAGCGGTGGAAAACATAGGAAAAAACCTCCATGCCCGCCAATCCGATGACCAGGTAAATGATAAAATCTATAGTACTCATTATGATAATTTTAAGCTATGAGGATTGCCGCTTACGAATCTTTACGAAAACCGCCTGATTTTGATCTCAATAATTGTCATATTTACGGCCTTCAACCCGGATTATTTAACAAGAAATGTTATCGTGATCAAGGCGATGTTTACAATACGAGATGTAATGATTCTTATTATAAACGCGAATAATTCAGGTTATAGCACATACTCTTAACTTATAAAGCTGGATTTTCGTTGTCAAAGAAACGTAAAAAACTAACTAAAGAACAAAAAGAAATCGTTCGTACGATTTTAAAAAAGAATGATGTACTCAAAATATTCGCCTTTGCAGGAACCGGAAAAACAACGACATTGGCTTCTTATGCCTTGAACCGGCCCGATCAGCGTTTTTTGTACATTGCATTTAATAAAAGCATGCAACTGGATGCGCAGCGGAAATTCCCTTCCAATGTATTTTGCCGGACAACCCACGCCCTGGCTTTTCCGTCTTTTGGGAAAAAATATAAACACAAGATCGGAAACCCTCGCGTACACACCATCGCGGATGCTTTAGGATTTAAACGCTACGATGCCGCCAAAACAGTCATGGATACCGTGCAAAATTACCTGGTTTCCCCTGATGAGCAATTATCAGAACAACACGTTCCACGGTCTTACCGGAGTTCCATGCAGGCGAAAAACGGTCCGGATATAATCCAGTATGCCCAGAAAATTTGGAAGTTGATGATAGATTTAAATGAGCAGACCATGCCTATGCCACATGATGGCTATTTGAAAATGTTTCAACTCTCTCATCCGACACTATCTTACGATGGCATTTTGCTCGATGAGGCACAGGATACTAATCCGGTGACATCAGCCATTCTGAATGAACAAAAAACGGCAAGGATTTTGGTTGGGGATCCTCATCAGCAAATATATGGTTTTCGGGGGGCTATTGATGTGATGCAGCACCTGGAATCAACTCAGACACGTTATTTAACACAATCTTTTCGATTTAATCAGACGATTGCCGATCTGGCCAATAAATTACTGCAAAGTTTTAAAGGTGAACTTCATCATATCAAAGGTATAGGTGAGTACGGCGAGCTAAAATCTGCAAAACGTCCGTATGCTATCATTGCCCGGACCAATGCCGGTTTGTTTGATGAAGCCGTGATCCATCACAGAAGGCATTCGCTGGCCTATTTAGGAACGCAGGGTTTGGCTTTCAAATCAATTGAAGATGCTTATCAGCTAACCAAAGGCCGGCCTGATAAAGTTCGGGATAATTTTTTAAAACGTTTCAATGATATCGATTCACTCAAGGAATATGCCAAAGGCGCAGATGACTTTGAATTGCTGAGTTTGTGTAAAGTTATTGATACGTACATAAATACGGATGTTCCGGATCTGATTCGAAGGATTAAGGAAAAGACCATCGATGATCCCACCAAAGCGGATATCATATTGACCACAACGCATAAAGCAAAAGGTCTCGAATTTGAAAACGTTAAACTTGTTGATGATTTTATTCATCTGGTGAAAGATGATTCTTTGATCGATGTACAGACCGCAGATCCCGAAGAGATCAATATTTTATATGTAGCCATTACACGAACAAAAAAAATACTTGAACTCAATGAGGACCTCGATGTCTTCTTAACATTAACCGGTAACTAAAACTTCAGGGGAAAATAGATAATTTGTTTATTCTTTTTGTTAAACAGAGACTTAAATAGATTTGATAGGATTTTTCCCTGGAAAAAAGGTAACATAAGTCATTGATTGGGTCTGTTTAATTTCAGCACATCCCGAATTCACCTCATGTTGATCTCTAAACACCTAATAATTATGCAATTTGATTTATTTCGTTGTATATAAATTAGGTATTAAAAATTTTTTTTTAGATTTTGATAACATCGTGTAGCGTAAATGTAAAATGACCACCGAATTTTGTGTTATTTGTTTTTATAGATGGTCTGAAAATGTAAGTATACCCTAACTCTCATTTAAATCGACTTATCATGAAATTCATTAAGTTTAATTCCAGCAATAAGAAAATTGTACACATCAAAGGGGAAAATTCGTTGACCTTATGTGCTCTTTATAATGGTGAATCCGAAGAATTCGATAAAATTCCCAAAAAGCACCGTCTTTGTGGTCACTGTAAGAGCACCTACGAACGATTGAATCCCGGTAAAAAAGTGAAATAAGTAAAACCGTTGTTCGATAGATCTTAACTCTTAACTTTGTGGTCGCGCAAACTTCACCACAAATCCACGTTTGGTTTTCAGTATCAATGTATCGTTCGAAACAGTGAAGACGAACGATTTAAAACCACCGAACAAACCCTCTCCATTAAAATCGAGTTTATTATTTATTTTCTTGAATTTACGTTTTGCATTTTTGTATGGGGTCTCAATTATCAAAGTGTTATCATTTTTGAAATTGTATGTTATAGATGCCCCTTTGGGGGTGCGTAAATGATTGGCCGGACCCATTTGAAAGACTTGCCACGGTCCGTAAATTCCTTTATGACTTTGTTTGCCGGCACATCCGGAAAGTAAGAATGTGATCAAGAGAATTCCTGAGAAAATGATTGAATGGGTGAAAAATCGTCCATTATTTGGAGAAAACTGTTGTACAGCCATCGGTATTGTCTGCTTATGAAGATCTGATAATATGTATGTTAGAAAACAGGGTGAGTTCAAGTTTGTTTATCAAGATTTAACGAGTTTGTCCTTAATCATTCTAAAAAATAAAGATATCTCAAATTCCAATTTTGAATAAGAATAGGGATTGCTCTTCAATTCGACGATAGAAGAGATCATTCAAAATGATTAATGAACAAATTATTAGAACGTAATTTATAATCTCGAACTCGGATAAAATTTCTATCATTTAGCCTTTATAATAGGCTTTTACCTACATAACTTCCAGAATAAAAACATTTCAATCAATCGAATATCCATAATGATCAGGATTGTCTTTTGCAGATGATTGCGGAATCATTCTCAGCAAGGCTATCCCGATAATAGCCCCGACTACCGCCCCTGTAATAAGCAGGCTCACAACAAGAACGGAAATTGTTTTTAATCCCTGATCAAGTCGGGATGCGAGGTCGATTCCAATAAAAATAAGTGACATGCCCACCATCCATGCAATGGCGTTAGCCGGTACCCACCATTCCGACTTATCAAAATACAATCGTAGCAGCAACCATTGAGGTAAACCAATAGCCGCTCCCAGAATGAGTCCTAATGCTCCTACCAGAGCATAATTTCCAATGTAATTTGTATTACCCAAAGTAGATTTGATGCCGGCAACTCCAAAATCGATTAGAGTACTCGGTATGGAGCCCAATGCCCAGGCGATAAATACCCCGATGAGAGTGGCATTAACCCAAGCGAGCCATTTTAGTTCTTTATTTAATTGTTGAATCACCATCCATTGGACGGTACCGAGAACACTTCCCTCAACCAATGTCCCCACTATGATTAAAATGCCGGCAATGACCAAATCCGCAATGCGCCCCATATAGGTTTCTATACCCGGAGCAATTCCCGTAGCTATGAGAAATACAGCTCCCAAACCCACCAATTCACCAACTGAATTGGCTAAAATCCAGTATAACCAAAGAGAGAATGATTGGTGAATGTTGCTTCTTGTGTGATTTTGTGATTCACCATGATTAATAACGAATTCAGACATGTTAATCCCTGCTAACTACATTTATGTTGATTTATTCAATGTCTTTTAATCGTTATCGTTTCCCGAAAAATTGAACTTATAGCTATGAATATTATGTAACCGTATGAAAATAAATGCATTAAAGCCCCCTAAAACTACAATTATATGACCGTTACTATCTATATAGCTACTTTTTCGATATTATTAAGTTAAATATTCCTAATTGAGTGTTTTGTATATCACTGTTATTACTTATTTATCCCTATCTTGGATATAGCCGGGAGATGAAATAAATCTCACAATTATTTTGTCGTTTTGTCATCATAGATAGATATAAAAACATGAGGCTATTTTATGAGAGGGTTCACCACTTTTATCATGGTTTTACTTTGTATTATTGGGATAAGTTCGTACCCATCTGCAAATTTGAATGCCCAGGATAATGAACCCAAATGGGGGATCGACATTACCGGTGGATTTCCATATGGATATTTTAATGAAGGGAGCCGTCTGACACCTCTGTATGGGTTGGCGTTGCACTACGCCGTGAGTCCGGCATATATGATACAGCTCAATGCCCACAAAGGGAATTTCAAAGTAGCAGAACGGTCCAATTATTATGGAAGATGGTTCGACAACAATTTTTTTCAGTTGACCGCAAGACAGCAAATCAACCTGTTCGAATTGGTAAATTTACATTCTGTGGCCAAATATGCTGATATTAATGGCTTTGCCGGAATAGGATTCATCAACAGTAATGTTAAAACACATATCAACACATCAATTCCAGGATATGAACAATGGAAAGGAATAAATTATAAGGGGAATTCGATTGCTTACTCTTTTGGTGGCGGGGTTACATTTAAGATCACCAGGAATATTTCTTTCATCATGCAATACGAATATAATTTAACAAACAGCGATTATATTGACGGATATAAAACGGTTGAAGGAAATTCGATTAATGCACCTCCGGCTCGTGTTGGTAATGACGCTTTTTCATTCACAACTGCAGGGTTTTCTATTAACTTTGGGGGAAGAAAATCCCGTTCT
This sequence comes from Balneolales bacterium, assembly GCA_035267005.1. Classification (GTDB taxonomy): domain Bacteria; phylum Bacteroidota; class Rhodothermia; order Balneolales; family DATFMH01; genus DATFMH01. Next base: position 1,882 of record DATFMK010000211.1, on the reverse strand, counting down.
GCACGGATTAATCATATGACGGAGAATAATCCGCCAGATCTTCAGCAACAAAGCTTACAACAAATGGAAAAACTGGGTTCACTAATCAAAAATAATGCGGAAAATCTGGAAGAAACAAATAACCAAATAAAGCAAACCTTACAATTATTAACGGAATATGTTAAGACTTCTTCGGCGAATCAAAATGAAACACAAAGAGCGTATAGCCAAAAGTTACAACAACAGATCGATTCGCTCAGAAGTCAGCAATTACGAGCGGATTCCCTGATTTCGTTGAAACAGAAAGTCGATTCTCTGATTCAGCAACGAAAACGAGAGGCGATCAAAGCTGCTGCGAAGAAACATAGCTCACGTACGACAAATTCAAAATATTACATCGTTGCGGATTCGTACCTGGATTACGACAAAGCCTCCACTTTCTTAACAAAGCTGAGAAGTGAAGGCTATGATAATGCTACCATCGTTAATGATCAAACCAAGACCTATTATCTCGTAGCTTATACGGTTATGCACGATGAGAAAGCGGCAAATCTGATGCTGAAAAAGATAAAGTCGTATCAAAACCCGATGGCATGGCTGTATAAAACTCGATAAATTTTTAAATCAACTTGAAATTAGCTTCTGAGCCATTTGCCAATTTGAGTGATCAGAATAGCGGCGAGAAACATACCGGCGATTGTTAGCCGGGTGATGTTATAAAATGGTTTAAAACGTACCTGATCTTTGTCCATTTGTATGTATCCAAGCGGAATTACGCTGCCACCACCGCCAGCACCCGATCCGGACCCGGATTCTGCACCGTGTTCTTTTTCTGCTTTTTTGCCCATTCCTTTACCAAAGCCAAACCCTGTTCGTACTTCCGATACGGGAATGACCGTGATATCGCCATTCGTTTGGGGCTCACCAAAAGCGGCCTTCGAACCCATACGATCGATTAAATGTTCTATAAGTTTTGAGGCACGGTTTTCCGTAGCTTTTTGCTGTTCTCCATCCGGCACTTGCTTGACATCGGCTTCCATAACGTTCTCCTTTATGATCATTTTAATGAATACCCATTCCTTTCAAATTTTTCTGGATATAAAGTACTATCCAGAAAAATATCCTTCCTTTACTAAAATAATAAGTAAAACATTAAATTTGATGTGCGGTATTTTGATATAATTTTGCGGGGGAAAATGGGAACATAATAAGTTGCCTGTTCTCAATAGATTATATCCCTTTTTCAATAAAACATTTTAAGATTAGCACTTAATTTGTTGTAATTAATTAATTTATAAACACAAACAGATTCTTAACCCGAATTATTCGCGTAACCAATATGAAGTAATACGTACCATATTGTAAATAAAGTAACTTATAAAAAATAAACCGATCCTAGATTTTGAGGACGCTAAAAAAAGTTGCGAAATTGCTTGGTGAATAATCCGGGTTAAATAGTTCACGTTTTTTTGAATGAAAGAATATTTTTTGAATTTAGGTCCGGTTGCCCAAGCTTTAATTGCTACGCTTTTCACATGGGGACTCACGGCCGTTGGAGCGGCACTTGTTTTTCTTCTGCATCGAGAGAATCGTAAGATCCTGGATATCATGCTTGGTTTTACGGCAGGAGTTATGATCGCAGCAAGTTTTTGGTCGTTGTTAGCCCCGGCGATCGAGTTTGCAGAACGCGGTACCTTACCAGCCTGGATACCGGCAGCGGTGGGATTCACTCTCGGTGCCGTATTTCTTCGTTTTTCCGATATGATATTACCACATGTCCACCTTGGATTAAGCATTGAAGAATCCGAAGGATTTCATACCACCTGGCGAAGAACGACATTACTCGTACTAGCCATTACTCTGCATAATATTCCGGAAGGATTAGCGGTGGGTGTCGCTTTTG
>DATFMK010000210.1:0-4496 GCA_035267005.1 Balneolales bacterium | reverse complement strand
TTTTAATCGCACCTAAGTGGAATTGAAATTTCAAATCAGGAGCAAGTATCATAACAAATCAAGCGCTTTTAATCGCACCTAAGTGGAATTGAAATGAAGATGTGGCGTTAATGTCCACCCTTCTAACCTTCTTTTAATCGCACCTAAGTGGAATTGAAATACAAATCCAAGGTGTCGAAAAACATTTTTCTTGACACTTTTAATCGCACCTAAGTGGAATTGAAATGATGATCAACGACAATACAAAACGGATCCTTTTCAGTCTTTCAATCGCGCCTAAGTGGAATTGAAATGGACCTTTGATGACAACTTTAAGCTGATCTTCCAAGCTTTTAAACGCTCCTAAATGGTATTCTAAACCTCCAAGTTTTTTTCTCTTTAAAACGTACCTACATAACTTTAAAATCCAATCCAAGTACTTCCACCCTCTACTGTCAAATCATTTTTTAAATCGTGCTTGATTATATGTACGATATATGTGTAACATGTATTAGAAGAAAATGTTAACACAGAGAGACAGAATCGATCATGCAACATGCAGAATTAAAAAAGTTAAATGTAATGGCTACATTCGCCAGTTTTCGGACGGATAAAATTAAACGACGAATAACGCCGTTAAAAATGATGTTTGAATCCGGAGAAGTTCTTGACATCACTCAGATACGACGTACTTATACAGATAAGGTCGGCGATACGGTGCATATTCATTTTGTTGTTAAGAGCAATGACGAACGTTACTTCGATATTGTCTACGATAGTAAAAAAATGAGCTGGATGATGGTCGTGGAACTCGAAGAAAATCTATTTTTCAACAACTAAAATTTGCAGTAAAGTAGAACATTCCAGACTTTTGAGGAATGAGAAAAGATATTAAGCTATTTCACATTCGAACTTTATTTCTGTTGATGGTCTTGGGTTGTCTCACTTTAGCAACGGCTTGTAGCTCCAAGACCAAACTTAGTGATCGGACATTAACACTTGAAGTAAAAAGATCGGGAAATAAACTTGATTATGTGAAACATTCGATCAAAAAGCAGCCATTTTATCCATACGATAGCAATGCTCCGCTTTATAAAGCCGTGATGTATAGTAAAAAAGGGGAAAAACTCGGGACGTTTCTGTTCGGAAAGATCTTTTTTATGAATAAGGGATCGATACATCAGCTCACCTTTCCATATTATTCCAATCTGCATCGTATAGTCATTTATGAATTAGATTCCAGTTCCGGACATATTACCAATAAAAATAAGCAGGTAGCCTTGAATTGGATGATACAGGGTGGCAATTAATAATGAACAATGAGTAATGAGTAATGAGTCACACTTTAAACAGGAAATAGTCGAAATTTTTTATTTTGAGACGTTGAGCTTAAACACTTATCAACCTTGGTAAACTGAAATTAGATCTCCACGAAAGTAACATTCCAATTCTTTATCAACATTTATTTTAACGTGAATTCGATATAATTAGACTTATTTTTTTCATATCCACGTTTGGAAGATCTCTCACCCAAAAAACGGATTTGAGATGACGCCTTTGAGTGATGTCTTTTAAACATCAACATTATCTTCACCCATTCGCGTCATTTCGAGCGGAGGGAGAAATCTTCTGAGTCAAGTAATCACTTAACCCGAATTATTCACGTAACCAATATGAAGTAATACATATCATGTTGTAAATAAAGTAACTTATAAAAAATAAACCGATCCTCGATTTTGAGGACGCTAAAAAGAGCTGCGAAATTTGGCCGTGCTCTGCATTGAATTTAAATATGCTTTTTAAAATTGATTTTATTTTGAACTCAGGTTATTTGATATCTGTGGTAACATCGACTATAGCTTAAATTAGTATCTAAAAATAAAGCTAATTACGAGGGAGGCTTATGATCGCCATTTACAAAGGTATACACACATAAAAAAAGCCCGGTTAAAAACCGGGCTCTTCAATACTCAGACAAAGTCCTAAAAAAACTCTTTTTCTTTTTTAGTTACCGGAAGGTTTGTTTCCGCCACCGTTAGTATTTCCTGAATTACCATTTTTAGCCGGAGGTACTGTTTTACCACCCTTTTGATTCAAAGGAACGGCGGATTTAGTTTGTGAAGGCGCGGTTGTATTTTGAGTTGTATTTACAGCTCCTTCTTTTTGGATGGCACTTTCTTTCTGACCATGCCCTATAAAAAAGTTAGCAACAAGGCAAAGGACGAGAAAACTTCCTCCTAAATAACTCGTTGCTTTCGAGAGAAAATCTGTAGCACGCCTTTGTCCCATCATTTGCGTAGCAGAACCACCTGCAGCGATGCCGGATAAACCACCACCTTCACCGCTTTGCAACAAAACAGCAACAATAATCAAAACACAAATGACGGAAATAATAAAAACAAGTAATGTGTAAATCATAGATCAACTAATTATACTTTCTTAGATAGAACTCAAATTTAGCCAATATTTGTATCACTAACAAGAACGCAATAACCATTTTTAAATTATATAAGATATGCGTACTTATCTTATAAGAAGTGTTATAATTATTATACATTCGGTATAAAGACATTAAGAGAAGCCTCTGCAAAACCGTTCTTTTGTTCAATTCCTGGTTTTGCAAAGCCTTCTAAGACAATGGAGGATAGAACGTTGACGGTAGTTGTACAAAGGCATTGAATTATGGTTGATTTAATGAAATCGACAAAAAACAGATGTTCAAGACACCAAGCTGCAAAACATACCACGCAAATTATTTTTCACGGTCAGCTGTCTGTCATCCTCTAATCTATTTAATTATTTATTTCAAAATCAAATTACCCAACATAAAGTGAATACTAAACATCATGGATCATTTTATTGAAGTCATATCTAAATTCATCGGAATTGCTCCGGGCACTTTTCGGCAACTGCTGCTATCCGCTTTTATAATATTACTTTTATGGGCTGGGAAATACATCTTTTTAAAACTAACTTTGCGAGAGACGCATGACCCCAAAAAACTTTATAAATGGCGGAAAAACACGAATTACGTCGTTGTGGTCATTGGTTTTTTCCTGGTGGGACGCATTTGGTTCGAGGGTATTCAATCGATCGCAACATTCCTGGGATTATTATCCGCTGGCTTAGCTATTGCCTTGAAAGATCCCATCACCGACCTGGTAGCCTGGTTGTTTATTATTTGGAGAAGACCGATCGATATGGGAGACCGTATTCAGGTCGGAGATACCCGGGGAGATGTCATCGATCTTCGACTTTTTAAATTCACCCTAAACGAAATCGGAAATTGGGTGGATGCGGATCAGAGCACTGGACGAATTATTCACGTTCCCAATCATATGATTTTCTCGGAATCAATAGCTAATTACAGTAGTGAATTTCGATTTATCTGGAATGAAATCCCGGTGTTGGTCACCTTTGAAAGTGACTGGAAGAAAGGCAAAAAGATTCTGAGCGAGATCATAAAAGTTCATACTAAAGATATGACGATCAATGCCCAAAAACAGATTCTCAAAGCGGCCCGTTCGTACATGATTTATTACAATGTTTTGACTCCTATCGTTTACACTAGCGTTAAAGACAGCGGCATCATGCTGACCATCCGTTATATTACCGATCCGCGTAAACGCCGGTCGACTCAGGAGCTAATTTGGGAAGATATACTCACCCGCTTTGGCAAAGAAGATGACATTGATTTTGCTTATCCCACGCAACGTATTTATTATAATCTTAAAGAGGGAAAACCGGGTACGATTCCGAAAGATGGAGAATAACTATGGTTGGCCGATCACTGATGACAAAATTCGCTCATCATCGGTAATCAGTGATTTAAATTAAAGTGAGTTCTAAATAATTATATGCATAAATATGGATTTATAGTGTTTCCTATCAATGTTTAGTAAATCTCTCACCCAAAAAGCGGGCTTGAGATGACGCCTTTGTGTGAAATTTTAGCTCTTACCATCAATGATCACTCTTTCGCGTCATTTCGAGCGTTCTGATGTATCGTTTGATCAATACAGAATTCTTCCCTCACCCTGAATTGGACTGAAGTTCAATTCGGTCCCTCTTCCCGGGGGAGAGGGCTGCGTGTACTAAAGAAAAAATGCTAAGTTAAACATCTGAGTGTGTCATTCCTTTACTTTAAGTCTAAAAGACCAGAGGGAGAAATCTTCATAGTGAAGTAGTTATTTAACGTCAATTCGAGATAAATAAAATAATATTATGTTCCATATTCATGAGATCCATAGGCTTTATGGTTTGATATTTACCCCCTTCGGGGTTGTGCTTAATCTTTATCGTTCTCCACCTGTTTCACGGGTGACTATTCATGTTTAAGCCCTTCGGGCTTATAGTAAAAAACCGATTATATACAATTATGTTCACCCCTTGTGAATTAATAGATTCTATAATTTGAAACCATAGCTGTCCAAAACGTTTTTAAAATTTAAAATTAATGCTTGATCGGTTTATTTAGGACAGATTATTTAATCTTTGAACGAACCATCCCCCAATGA
>DATFMK010000209.1:0-2007 GCA_035267005.1 Balneolales bacterium | reverse complement strand
GCTTACTCGTTCCCAACGTCCTCGTTGGGAATGCTAACTTTGAAACTCTGTTTCAACTAAATTGGATTATCACAGATTCTAAAACAAATCGAATGAGCCGTTTCGTTTTAAATAGGATGAGGAAAAATAAACAATATGTCTTTGCGGGGAATGATCGGAGGTGAGTGAGGCGGCAATCTCTTGCCGTTGTTGGGGCTTATGGCTGTGGTTACGGAAGGGGATCGCCCCGAAAGCATGCGGGATCCTAAAGTCACTTCGGCAAAAAGCGCCTCGCGATGACACTCATGACGTTTTATAATCACTACATACTCGTTCCCAACGTCCCCGTTGGGAATGCTAACTTTGAAACTCTGTTTCATATCCACGTTTGAAAGATCGCTCACCCAAAAAGCGGGTTCGAGATGACGTCTTTGCGTAGTGTTTTTTAAACAGGAACATGATCTTCGCCCATTCGCGTCATTTCGACCGGAGGGAGAAATCTTCAAAGTAACCTATTCATTTCGAGATGCTGTTTTGAGAAGATTTTATTTCTATCTCACGTTAGTTATATATATATCGTTGCTTAAAGTCTGAATTAAATAGAGTCTGTCGCGACTATCCTCTGCAACAAGTTGTAGTTATCAGTCATCCTTTGGGGTTTCTCGTGGTTTTAGCTTATCGGCAGCTCCGTACCAGCGGTTGGTCAGCCGGAGCCAAACGACATAGGCATCATAAATGAAGAGTGCGGCAAACGCGAGAACCAACCACCAGGTCTTTATGGATGGATGGCTCATTTTGTAGTAAATGAGTACGGCACCTATGGCAACAAGAGGAGATATCTTGCCGGCGGAATAGACGAGTATGCCGCGCCATGTTTCGAGTATCGTTCTAGTTCCACCGGGCCAGCGCGCCGAGATAAAGGCACTGACAAATTTAACAATAGCTCCTATAATAAAAAGATCAAGCCAGACGGAAGGGTTACTCAGTGAAAAAGACACCATGATTTCTCCTTTATCACGACTAAATTTCTTGGTGAATAACCCGGGTTAAGAATTAAACTTTTTATATGCATAGCACTTGAAGTCTTTTTCATTTTTTTGGTTAAATCTGGTCATATTGCAAAACAATTCTTCATTGGGATCATTGTTATGAATACATGTCAAACATAAAGATGGTTTTTTAATCAAGTCACTATTAATCTCATAGCCATCATCATCAAAGAATCCATGTATTTCTTTTGGATTAATGTCATCAATATGTCTTTCCCCTTTTTTGTCAACTCGCTTATTAATTGCCGAATCAATTTCATAATCATCAATTGGATAGCTCTCTCCTGTTATACAAGTAAAACAACTGTTTCCAACAAAAGCAGATCCGATCACCCAAATATCGTTCCCACAAGCACATTTTTCTCCTTTTTGATAATCCGTTAGAGCGGAATTTAATCTTTTTCGTAAATCAATCTCATCTTCAGAAGGATTGCTCTCAAGGTGCTTTTTAATATATTTATCAATCGAAATTGGTACAAAACTCATATTATCAATTTAATCTGTTTGCATCTCAGAACGGTGCGACATCTCTAGAAGACTATGCAAAACCGTTCTTTTGCTCAATCTCTGCATTTTCGCAACTTCGAAATCCTCGAATATGTTAAATATGAAGTATTTCATTAGCGTTAGCTCGTGTGAATTGCAAATTTGCCACCCAATGCGCGAACATAAAGTTTAGCGATTTATACCTTGTTCAGTTCTTCCATTAATGCTTTTCTTCTAGGATATTCAGTTCTTAAATAGGAAATAATTTCATTTGCTTTATCCCTTGCACCTAATTTTATAATCTTTCTAATATACCTGCACGCATTTTGGTAATGTTTTCGCCCCATGTTGTTTTTCAAATATTCTGTAATGCCGTCAGCATATAATTTCACTATCTCATTTGGATAATTCTTAGAAAGATATTTTTCGTAATGCTCAATGGTGTGTAAACCGGGAGATTTTTTAACCAATTCTAAAAGTCTGTCCCACCATT
>DATFMK010000208.1:0-4930 GCA_035267005.1 Balneolales bacterium | reverse complement strand
CTTGACTATATTGATTCATCCATAAATGTCCCTTACTTATGGTGAAAAAGTTACCCGCTTTTTCATCATTTCTAAACATAACAGGTTTTTGATTTTGTTGTGCGACCCAAACTTTACCGGATTTGCTTCGAATAATAAAATAATTTTTCCATTTAGCGATTTGAGAGATAGATCCCTTTATGGAGAAATATTGTGAAGTGTTTCCTGAATTATCGATCCTGAAAACATGTCCATTGGGAGTACTGCCTAATAACTCATTATTCAACAAAAAAATATGATTAATATTTTTATCTACCGAAACCTTGCGTTGTAATTTCACAGAATCGTTTGCCGCGGAATACTCATAGATAACATGGTTTTGAGAAAGTGCGAGGAGACGGTCAGGCGTATTTTCCAAATCAATGATACCACTTGAATTTTGTGGTTTTAAAAATCGAAGAGAACTGTCTACCGCTTCCGGAGTTTTTAATGAAACCATCCCGATACCAAGAGATCCCATGGCAAGATAGAGCGTATTATTTATCCGTCCCGCGTCCAAAGCTGGTTTGGGCAGATAAGTAGACGAATATACACCCAAAAGAGAAGTAGGTTCGATAATGGTGAGACGTGTTCCGTTGCCAAAAAGATAGGCAAACCGGATATCTGCGGTCATTTTATCACCTCGTTTTTGCATGCCGGGAGAAGTGTACAGCCACTGTAAGCTATCGGGATGAGCACGAAATACGATAAGACCGTCCGACTTTGAGAGTACATAGAAATGTGTCGGACTATTTACCATAGATTCGATATTGGGTATTTGCAATGCATATTGGTCGTTTTTGACAAGTTTGACTTGTGCCAAACAAGTATAGACCCCTAAAAAAGAAATCGACAGAATAGCAGAAAATGTTAAAAATAATTTTTTCATATAATCAAAATCAGGGTTTATAACCAATGATGTTTTTTATACCATAAAATGGTTTCCAAAATACCTTCTTCCAGACTAACCTGTTGATGATAATGTAATTCTTTTTTCGCTTTTTCAACCGAGCAAGTCCATTCAAGTACCATTTCATTGGCTTTTTCTTGATTGAAAACGGGATATTTGCCAAAAAATGATGCGAATTTTTCTACAAATCCAGCTAATTTTTTAACAATATCTGTTTTAATGTAAATTGGTCTGAGCCGTTTGCCCAAAGCCCTTGCGGTTGCTTTTCGAATTTGGTCCCAGGTATAAGTTTCTTCGCTTGAAACAAAGAAAGTATGTACTCCGGCATGTTTATAATTTGCTGCCAGCCAGAGCCCTTGCACGACATCCTGTACATGAACCAATGATATGCGAGGGGACTTACCATCACCTACAATCGGACATATCCCTTTTGCGGCAATTTTGAAAAACGTGTAGATCTGTTCTTCACGGGGGCCATAAACGGCTGCTGCCCGTAATATAGTAATAGAATCATCAGGTTCAGAAATTTTATGAATAATTTCTTCCATTTTTTTCTTGGATTCACCATACATACTAATTGGGTACATACGGTCACTTTCGGTAACAGGGCGTGAAATACTGGGTCCGACTGCCGCTAAAGATGATAAAACAACAATTTTCTTTACGGACATTTTTTGTGCAAGCCGTACGATTATTTCCGTACCTTCCACATTAACGAGTTCAAACTTTTTTTTATCAGGTGCCATTACGATTGCAGCTAAATGGAACAGAACATCGACACCTTCAAGCCCTTTTTTTAAAGCATCCAAATCATGGAGATCACCGTTAACTCGAATATAATCCCTGCCTTCCAACCATTTTTCCTGATTCCGAACAAGACAGCGGACTTCAACATTTTGTTCATTTAAAAAGTCAACAAGATGACTCCCGATAAAACCGGTAGCACCGGTAATGAAGGCTTTCATGATTTTTTCGTATATTTATTAGTTATTTTAAAAAAGAATATAAGTAATATTTTCCGTGTCAGAGATAGAATGATATATAATTTGAAAACTGAGAGTATAGATCAAGTTTAACTTGATAAATTTTAAACTGGAATGAAAGGTGTGCCAAACATTTAGGTCTCACGATAAAAAGTTTTATGAAGGAATTAAGAGTCGCAATATTTACAGGTAACTATAATCATATAGCCGATGGCGTTTCATTAACGCTAAACCGGTTAGTCAGATATCTCGAGAAGAAAAATATCCCGGTCATCGTGTTTGGTCCAACCAGTAATAATCCGGACATTGACCATGCCGGAGAGTTTATTCCGGTTCCTTCGGTACCTTTACCGGGAAGGCCGGAATATCGCGTAACCGTAGGTTTTCCGGAAGAAGTTCAGAAGAAATTACGTGCATTTAAACCTACTCTCATTCATATAGCCACACCTGATTTACTGGGTTTTCGCGCCATGCGTTTTGCTCAGGCTCATGATATTCAGATTGTGGCGTCATACCATACGCATTTTACCAGTTATTTAAAATATTATAATATGGATATGCTGGAGATGCTGGGGTGGAAATATTTGGTCTGGTTTTATGAACAATGTAAGCATGTATATGTACCGGCTCCATCAATGGCGGATGAACTCTATGAACGCGGCATAACCAATGGATTACGAATTTGGTCGCGTGGGGTGGATTCAACATTGTTTTCTCCTGAAAAACGGAATATGCAATGGCGACATGCTCTCGGTATCCGTGATGATGAAGTCATTGTAACATTTGTCTCAAGACTTGTGTGGGAAAAAGATCTGCAAACGATGATCGATACCTTTAAGAAGGTATTTAAAGCAGATCATAACATAAGAGCCTTGATCGTGGGAGATGGTCCGGCTAAAAAAGAGCTGGAATATTTGATTAAAGATGGAATTTTTACAGGCTTTTTACAGGGGGAGGATCTTGCTCGTGCCTACGCCAGCAGCGATATCTTTTTTTTCCCGTCAGATACTGAAACATTTGGCAGCGTGACACTTGAAGCATTGGCCAGTGGAGTGCCCGCTGTTGTTGCCGATGCTACAGGCAGTAAGTCATTAGTTGAATCAGGTGTTAATGGGTTGTTGGTCCCCCCGAAGAAAACCACGGAATTTGCAAAAACTATTGTTAAATTAGCCAGGAATTTAGATTTAAGAAAAAAAATGTCGGAAGCAGCAAGACAAAAAGCGTTGGCCTATTCGTGGGATACCGTAATGGAAAAGCTTGTAAAAAATTATGAAGAAGCATTAAGACAACCCCGGCCTGAATTAAAGTTCTGAGGTGTATTTTGAAAATAATGTACGTGTCGCATACACTTCCTCCGGATAATGCTATACTAAAAAATATAGGAGGCATGCAGCGAGTCAGCCTGCAGCTTTTAAACGAATTGAAAAGAAGGGAGGATATTGAACTAATAGAAGTAACGCTCAAAGCTCCCTGGAAATGGGTTGGTCCGCTTACAGCATGGTTCATGATTAAACAACTTTTTAAAATACCGGATATCGTTCGGAGAAAAAAGCCCGATGTTATTTTATTCTCATCAATGGTAACAGCCAGTATGGCTTATTTTTTGAGAAAAAGAGTTGATGTACCTATGATAACTATAAATCACGGACAAGATGTAACTTTACCAATTGGTATTTATCAAAAATTTATACCAAAGATTTTTAAAAGCCTGGATGGTGTTATTTCTGTTTCCAGTGCAACCAGAGAGCAATGTATTATAAGAGGGATGTCTGAAAATCAAGGAGTTGCACTGCCGAATGGGTTTCCTGCTGATGAACATAAGAATTTGAGTGATTCTGAGAAATCAAAAAATTACATTCAGGAAAAGTTTCAAATTAATTTAAAAAATAAATATTTGTTATTAACCGTTGGTCGACTAGTCCGTCGTAAAGGACATTATTGGTTTATTGAAAAAGTATTACCTAAAATAAAAACAGATGTTGTATATGTAGTTATAGGTGATGGACCTGAATTAAATAATGTGAGGAAACTGATTTCTCATTCTCCGGTTAAAGAAAATATTATATTACTCGGGCGGCAGCCGGATGAAATATTGCATCATGCCTATTCTGCAGCCGACTTATTTATCATGCCTAATATTAAAGTGTATGGTGATATGGAAGGTTTCGGAATCGTCTTGTTAGAAGCAAATAATTCGGGGACCCCAGCCATTGCATCAAAATTGGAAGGAATACAAGATGTTGTAAAAAAAGGGGTTAACGGTTTTTTGATAGAGCCAGGAAATCATAAAAAATTTGCTGACAAAGTTGATAAAGTTTTACAAAATGGTTTACAGGATTTATCCCGGAAGTCACAAACATATGTAAAGAATAACTTTAATTGGGAAAATGTTGTAAATCAATACCTTGATTATATACAATTGGTAGTAGATGGATATCGCAGAAGTAATTAATAAACCATTTTATTCGTGAATTTGATTGAAAAAATATACTACCTATATTAATAACTGAATTTTTAAAGATAAGTTGAAGGATTACACAAGAATGCCTAACTCCAAAACCGAAATAAAGACCAGCGATCTATTTGCCAAGGCCTACGAGTTCACTAAGGCAGAAGAAGTGAAAGCTGCTGGTTTATACCCGTATTTTAAGCCTATAACTGAAAGTGATGGTAACGTAGTCACCATCGAAGGTCATGAAGTGATTATGGCCGGATCAAATAATTATTTGGGATTGACCAGTGATCCACGCGTGATCGAGGCAGCCCAAAAAGCGATCAGTGAGTATGGAACGGGCTGTACGGGATCACGCTATTTAAACGGAACACTGGATCTTCATTTAAAACTTGAAGATAAACTGGCTGAATTCATGAGAAAGGATTCTTGTGTGTTATTCAGTACCGGTTATCAGACTAACGAAGGTTCTATTCAAACGATAGCTGGCCGTAACGATATTATCTTTTCTGATAAAGATAATCATGCCTGTATTGTTGTAGGGACACTTTGCTCGAATGCAAAGAC
>DATFMK010000207.1:0-28870 GCA_035267005.1 Balneolales bacterium | reverse complement strand
GTCATGGTTGATATCGAAATCGTTATTCATTAATTGGTGGTGCATAAACGAATACAAAAAATCCCGTAGTGATCCTTTGTAGGTGTCAAGACGCTGTTTTTTCCAATTATTTAGTTGTTCTTTATTATTCGGTTTCAACTTAATGAAATGGGGATAAAAAGTGTAAGAACCTGTTACTCCATTAGTGGTCCAATCGAAGGTCTTTAGAATTACTTTCAAATGATAACCCAACTGGTAATTAATAATGTTCAGTGGAGCCGAGGCATTAGCAATAAGATTACCGGATTTGGGGTCTTTATGAAAATTCAGAACCTCAGGGTTTTCAATTTTACATTCTTTTTTAGTAACAAAGGGTCCGATAAATTCTTTCGTAAAGAGAGCAAGCCTTTTTTGCCACAATTCCGGTTTATTACTTGTTACGGTGATACTTTCCATCTGATGGATTTGTGGTGTTAATTTCATATAAATCGATTACTTATTCGATGAATATAAATTTACCTGAACAGCTTTGGCGATATAACCAAGATGGCTGAATATCAATTGATAGGATCCAATTGGAAATTTTTTCATTAGAAATGTTCCATCCGGCTTTGAAGTTGTCCCAAAAGTCGTGTTAGCAAGAAAAATATCCACGTCTTTTAAAGGCTTGCCATTTTCTTTATCTATAACAGTTCCTTTAATAATTCCGGTTTGCTTGATTTGTGCATGTAAAGTCAGAGGCAGGATAAGGCTGATTAACAAGCTTAATAGAATTATGATATGATCATTTTTGTCTGAAATCATATAAGCCAGTATTGAATAAGGATTACTACATCATTTTTTAAAAAATGATGTACGCCATAATTATTAAGAGGGGGAAATAAATGATAAAGCAATGTTTTTGTTCCATTGGAAGTTTCCCCCTTTTTAGTCATAAGCTTTACAAAGGTCTACGATACTTAATACTGCGATGTGTTTCAATAATAAAGCATATTGCATAAATCTCATCCAAAACCATTATAAGCTCATAATAATAATTATTATGAGATATTTTTGAGGATAAAAAGGTGCTTAGTGTATATATTAACAAGAAGATATTTGTATATATTAAATAACTAATTGTTTCAATATAAGATCAATTAAAGGAGGGTCGCCATGTTAGGGAAGTTTGTATTAGGTGTAATGCTCGTATTTTTTACTGCTATAAACAGTTATGCTCAATCAATTAAAAAAGTTAAAACGGAAGTAACATTTAAGAATCTGGGGAAATATATAACGGTTAATACGACAAGAATAGACGGTGACAAAAAGCGAACAGATAGTGATACCGATTTTAAAGGTAGTGGTTTTGTAAATAATACTATTGCCAAATTATTTTTGAAATCGGGTAGTGAAAGCGAAATTACAGATCTGCCTGATATGAAGATCTTCGAGATGGATCACAAGAAAAAAGAATATCGTGTGATACCTATAACCCCATATCAACCAGAAGATTACACTGTTGATACTACTGCTGTAGGTAATCAGGCAGAACCCGAAGAAAGTCAAACTGCTCAACCTGAAACAAAGAAGGAAGAGAGTGATGTTAAACTTGTTCGAAAAGTATTCAAAGTTGAAGATACAAGTGACAAAAAATCAATTAATGGTTTCAATTGTAATCGATACACCGTTTTATGGGTTACAGTATGGGAAAATGTTAAAACCAAAGAGACTGTTACCGACAGTTTATTGACTAATGTGTGGACGACACCTCTGACCGGTGACATGCAGGATGTTGAAAAAGATGAAATGGCATATAATGATGCCTACATGAAGAAATTAGGTTTTGAGATATCTGATCAACAGAAAGAAATGCTCGGGACACAATGGGTTACTTTGTTTAATAAAATGAAGCAATCGCAGGATGAAAGTGAACCTGTAGCTACTAATATGCCTGATGAAGTTAAAGAGATGAATAAAATTAAAGGATATCCGGTTGTGATAGACGGTAGTTTCTTCTTTATTGATCCACAAAAGGAAAACGAAGCTAAAAAAGAGAATGAGGTAAAACCTACCACGAATGTAAAAAAACTATTTGGACGTTTTGCCAGAAAAGTCGTTAAGAAGAAGCTGGAGCAACCGAAAGAGACCGGCCCTGATATTCACTTTTATACCGAAGTTCTTCAATTGAAACCGGCCGATTTCGGTGATAAGATATTCGAGGTACCGGCCGGTTATAAAAAGCAATAAATATTTTTAAGGAATTCGATAAACAACAGAATTAATATTCATGCCTGCTCCAACTGAAGCAAAAACGATATTAGACTTCGGTTGAAGATGATGGCCGTCTAATTTCTCTTTGCTAATCAGGTCGAGAAGGGTGGGGATAGTTGCTACCGAACTGTTCCCAAGCCACGATATGGTCATAGGCATGATGTCATCAGGAATATCATTGATATCATAGAGAGAAAAGGTTCGTCTCAGGATGGCTTCATCCATCTTGGCATTCGCTTGATGTATCAAGACTTTATTGATGTCTTTGATAGATAATCCTGCTTTATCAATGCTATCTTTAACCACTTGCGGTACATGGCGAAGAGCATATTGATACAACTTATGACCATCCATCTTAAGATAAATTTCGTCTCCTGTATATTCCGGATTAAACGATTGAGACATCCGGAGCATAAAGGCCTGGTCGACGGAATCGTTTCGAACAGAATGTGTTAGTATACCTACTTCTTCATCACTTTCTAAAGCTTCAACGATTGTTGCTCCGGCACCATCGGAGTAAATCATACAATCACGGTCATGTGGATCCGATATGCGTGACAATGTCTCGGAACCGATTACCATAACCCGTTTGGCATCGCCGGATTTTATATAATAGTTAGCTTGGATCATCCCTTGCAGCCACCCGGGACAGCCGAAAGGCAAATCATATGGAATACAACCCGGATTTTGAATCCCAAGCTTGTGCTTAACCCTTGAAGCCAGCGTAGGAACAAAATCGGAATGTCTGTTTTCAGATGCTATATCACCGAAGTTATGTGCCACTATAATGTAATCGAGAGTTTCTCCATCTATACCAGATGATTTGAGTGCATTCCCGGCAGCAAAATACGCGATATCTGAAGTAACAAGATCATCTGTTACATATCGCCTTTCTGTTATATCCGTAATTTCTTTTAGTTTTTTCGTTATTTCATGATTGGATTTCGTAAATGAATTACCATCAGGCTGATAAAACTGATTTTTAAGAAAGTCCGAATTTTTAACCTTTTTATTGGGAATGTAACTTCCAGTGCCTTTAATAACCGCGTAAACACTTTTACTCATATTTAAGAGGATTTTATTAAGCCTTTTTATTAATAGACCAAAAATTTTGTGAATAATGCAAAATGATCAGTTTAGTGACAATATTAATATGTGAATTTTCTTGTTAGAGTTCTAAAAAAAAAGCCCGATATAAAAAAATATCGGGCTTTTATTTAGATTTTAATATGCGATTATTATAAGATACCAATATGGTGTTTCCTGTGATCTTCAGCAATATAAGCGTTAAAAATGGCTAAAAACCAATAAATCAAAGGAAATAGAGTACTGAGTCCACCGGTTGCCAGGAAAAGTACGGCTCCGACATAAAATACTACGGGAGACAATATCATCCATATGACCCCCTGATAGTAATGCCCCTTATAAATATGTCCTAATCCGGGAAGGATACTTTGTATTGCGGCCACATCATTACGAGCTTTTTTTATAGATTCACTCTCGATTTTTTGCATTTAAATCACCTCCATGTAGAAAGAAAGGTCTCTTGACTATATATAATCATAATAGTCATTTAGACGCAGAAAACATAATAAATATTTAAGGATATGAAAATATACTTATATAGTAATTTATTGAAATTTTTGTTCAGTTTGGCAGATTATTAAGATATTGTAAGGCGGATTCTAATATATAATCCCTGGATCCACTTTGATTATAAATGGATTTGGGTAAAGCGATATCGGGGGGTATTCCTTTTCCTTCAAAAACCTCGCCTTCTGGAGTAGATTCAATCCAGGTAGATATTTTATAGGTCCACCCATTTGGTAGTTCTCTGTTTATTGGGTTGGCGGAACCGCCACCGGTTGTATCCCCAATGGTCGTAACATATGGATTAGATTTCATTGCTAAAACAAAACTCTCGGCAGCACTAAAAACGCCCCTATTTGTTAAAAGAGCGATATTACCGGCATAATGTTGCTTCCCCGCGGGACTAACATATCCCTTATATGGTTTGGAAAAATCTGAGTGATCAGGTCCGTTACGGTATCTGATAATACGGAAGAATTTTTTTTCAGATGTAAAGCGTCCGGCAATTTTCAACATATTTTCATCATTGCCGCCCCCGTTATTTCGTATATCAATAATCAATCCCCTGTCTAAGTTGAGGTTCTGAAGTATGTTATCCATTTCAGAAGTCCAGTTGACACCATTAAATGATATGATATAGATATAACCGACAGACGGGATAAGTTGACCAAATAACATCTTACGGCTTGGGGTAATAGTGTAGTCGCCGTTTAAATAATCACTTTGTATCAAGCTTAGGTCGAATACCTGATTGTAATTTAAGTACCAGCCCTCATAAGCATAAATATCAAATGGGGATTTCAGGATGATATGGCCGTCATGAAGATGCGACAACAGGGAGGCCATTATACCAAATAATTGAGGATCACTGGTCTGTAATGTTACTTTTGGCCGGTAAATGGTATATAGTGAATCCCAATTAATATTCTTATAGATGAAAAATGAATAATGATTGTCAAATTCCTTCCATAATGTGTCAAAATTATAAATGGGTGTATCGGGATTGTCTTTAGGTATGAAAATATCGGTACATGATATAAATATCATGATAATTAAGATGGGTGCAATGATATGAGCTTTCAGGAATCTCAAATACGTACTCCAAACCGTATCAAAACATTTTGGTATAATGACCTGTTATGGAAGGGGGTTTTGTAACGATAATAAGTAAAGAGATATAATACCCTGAGGTTTATAAAACGGGAGAACCGGTATTGATATGAGAACTTCTCTGTTATTTTGAAAAATTGACCGGGAAATTCAAAATAAGTATCTAAATTCCGCCGCAATCCGAAATAAGGAGTGCGAAGGCCTAAATTTAAAATTGTGATATCAAATATATCATGAAAAATATGATTGGAAGAAAGATTATAACGAAAACCTGATGCTATATCTACAAGGGAGACAGAAACATCTATAAAATGTTCGATGTCATCAGGGGTATAATACTGTTTTTGTAAATTTAACATCACATCATGATAGGCACCAATGATAAACATACCTTTGCCGCCTCCAAAAGATGCTATATTTCTGAGGTACCCAATTCGTAAACGTGCATCGAGATCTTTTTGTGTATGATTGTAACCGGATGAAAGGCCGGAATGCAATTTATGGTCACTGAAAAAGCCTTCTATGGTGATGGAATATTTTGATTTCTCCCGTCGGTAACCTGCAGATACAGGTAATGTGGAACCGGTATATCGCAAAGGTGATATTAAATGATTCCTGTTACCCTGAAGAAGTAATCCACTGCCGAATTCCAACGTATTTCTTGATTGTGCAAACGTGATAACAGGAAAGAATATAAAAAGTGCTAAATAAATTCCCCCTCGATATAAATAATTCATTTTATAAATACTAAAGTAAAATAACCCTCAATGAAATAATTACTTATACAATTATAATATAAAATATAAGAGTAGGATTAAATTATTAATTGATAACATAATACTTAAATAATGACTAATAATAGATAAAATAAAAGACTGGGAAAGCGATTCCAGAATACTTGAACAAAGAATGATTAGCAGCCACAAATAATACTATTCGTAGTAGTTACTGTTTATTATGGGGTTGTGGCCTTCCATTCTCATCAACATTAACAAATACAATCTTATCGATAGTAATGATTGTATCATGTGTAAATTTATTGCGTACTTCGCAAGAAACCGTGATGGAGGTCCTGCCAAAATTAACAGTTTCCATTCCAATCTCTATGACATCTCCCTTTTTAGCCGAGTGGACAAAATTGATTTCTGACATATATTTAGTCACAACCCTGGCCTTATCTAATTGGCAACTTACATAAATAGCCGCTTCCTCATCTATCCATTTTAATATGCTGCCGCCAAAGAGGGAGTCATTAGCGTTTAAGTCAACGGGTTTAATCCATTTTCTACTATAAAATTTCATGATTGATTGGTCTTTTTTATATGTTTGTTCATTTACATGTCCTTGAATCGCCTGACTGTTCAGAGAACGTACTACTTTCAGATGAAGGATTTATAAAGACGGAGTCTTAAGGACAAATGATATAACTATTATTGATGTGAGAGATTTGGGGAACATAACAATTTTTATACCTGAATATGTTAAACAATCTGCTTAGTTTGTCATTGGTATTGTTGAGTTAAAACAAACGGTCGTTTTATCCGGATATCTTATGCGAGGGGAATGAAATTCAATAAAATCGAATCCTGTTCGTTAGATATATAAATTACTAAATAACTGAATGGTAATTTAGTTGAAAATTTATTATATTTTCGAAAACATTTGAAAGGAATAAATACAACGTACTATGGAACATTTAACAAAAGAAACATTTAAAGAAAAAGTCTTCAATTTTGACGACAACAAGGACTGGAAGTTCGAAGGGGATCTACCTTGCCTTATCGATTTTTATGCAGATTGGTGCCAGCCTTGTAAAATGATCGCTCCAATTCTTGAAGAACTTGCCAAAGAATATGAAGGTAAAATAAATATCTACAAGGTTAATACCGAAGAACAACAGGAATTAGCGGGTATGTTTGGTATTCGCAGCATTCCTTCTATTCTGTTTTGTCCCAAGGAAGGCCAACCACAAATGGCCATGGGTGCCTTACCTAAGAAATCGTTTATCAAAGCTATCGATGATATTCTTTTAGAGAAGCAACCAGAACAGGCTTCTTAAGAGAGCAAGGTAGATAGGCTCCACTCTGACAACTCCGCCTGCATGACAGGTGGAGTTGTTGTATTTGGAGCCTTTCTTATTTACTTCCGCCAACTTAAATTATCAGGCGGATTTAAATATATCATTAGGATAATTCATGTAAGATCTTATAGATAACAGCCCGTTTACTCATCTCAGTGGCTTCATATCCGGCTGTTGCCGCCAAAGCAATACTCAAAAATAGCAGGATAATGACATGAAGGCCCAAACCGATTTGATAATAGTTATAGCCTACCACTATCGAACATAAAAGAGCCAGGATTACACATATAAGGGCGAGAATTTTTCGTGTTCGTAATTTGCTGTCCATATTTTGGATAGCTTTTTCCAGGTAAGGATGATCAATATTCTCAATGAGGTGTTTATTTTCTTCCTTATTGGTAGTTCCCAGCTCATCAATAAGTAATGATTTAATGTTTTCCCGCAAAGATTCCATGACTTTTATTTTAGTTTGTTGACCATTATGCAATTAATATATATGACTATTAAAACGCTAAAATATTGTTATGTAATATAATGTGATCAGTTTTAGGATTGAGCAAAGAGCATGGCGTGATGGGTAGTTAATTCATTTCTAACACTACTTATTTGAAATACAAACCGCCGTCAACATTGAACGTTTGACCGGTTATATAACCATTACGAGTAAGCATTAATGCGAGATTGGCTACTTCTTCGGGTTGACCAAAACGTCCGACGGGTATTACATCCGGGTTGAGGTTAGCTTGTTTTACCATCTCCGTCTCTATGATGGCCGGGGCTATGGCATTGACAGTAATATTTTCTTTAGCCAGGCGCGCAGCATAATACCGGGTTAAGCCAATGATACCGGCTTTTGAAGCAGTGTAGTGTGGACCAACGAGTCCACCGGTAAAAGCGGCTACAGAACTGAGATTGATTATACGTCCCCATTGTTTTTTTCGCATTTGAGGTAAAACCATCTGAGTAACCAGGAAAACCGATTTCAAATTAGTATCAATAACATGATCCCAATCTTTTTCGGTTATGGAATCCATATCCTGTTTAATAGCAATAGCTGCGTTATTAATCAGAATATCGATTCCGTTATATGCATCAATCGATTCTTTAATCAGACGTTTTATATCCTCCGTCTTTGAAACATCCGCCCGGACAACGATAGCAGAACCGTCTTGAGCTTCAATTTCTTCTAACAGTGGGTTGGCAGATTCCCGGCTACGATTATAATTAATAACGACGTTCAGGCCGCTATTAGCCAGTACTTTGGTTATGGCCCTGCCAATACCACGACTGCTCCCTGTGATGAGTGCTGTTTTACCAGTCAGTTCAGATGAAATTGTCTTGCTGTTCATCACTTATCAATTATTTGATTTAGAAGACGGACCCATTTATCAGGTTCATCTACAACAAATTTTTCCGGATTCTTCTTTCCCGTTTCAATTAAAAGCCCATTTGGGATAATGCCCCATTTTTTATTTTCAGAAACCCTGGTAATATCAGTCGTTCTAATTTCCCATTTATCATTTTGAATATTGAGATTATGGGATTGAAAAACGATTCGTTGATTTGTAAAACAAAGGAGTCCACCCACGGCTTCTTTATTCATAAAATGATTGGCGGGTGATTCGAATATAATCTCTTCATTATCATAGGGTTTCAGCAATACCCTTTTTTTAATATTGTTATAAAGAAGGCGTGCCATTAATCGAAGAAAAACTATATAAATAGCTGCTGATAATAATCCGGCAATTATGGCAGATACTGTTCCATTGCTATTAAAAAAGTAGAAAAAAATCGTCATGATTGTAGCAAAAGGAACAGAGGTTATAATGGCTTTCTTCATAGGGTCAGAATTGTTAAAAGATTATTTACTTGATAGTGTTACAAATAATGATCAGACTTTAAAATAATAATTATGATACGGCCTTCATAAAATTGTAAAGTTTAATCTTATCCAGCTTTCCGTTTGTCCGGACACCGCTGCACACATCTAATCCATAAGGCTTTACATAGTCCACTGCTTCCCGTGCGTTTTCCGGGTTTAAACCACCGGCGAGAAAGACGGGTTTATCTACTGATGCAACGATTTCCTTGCTCAAATTCCAATTATGGGTTCGGCCCGTTCCGCCTAATTCCTTGACTTTTAAGTCGGGATTACCAGAATCTAATAATAACATATCTACATGTGGAGCAATAGTTATCGCCCGTTCAACAGAGTTCTCGTTTCTAATATGTATCACCTGTACAAGCTTTACATCCGGTAATTTCTCTTTCAGAACCGGGTAAGCATAGTCCGGCAGGGAATCGACTATTTGCAAGGTTGTAGTACTACAATATCGATGTTGTTGAATTATATCATCAGGATTCACTTTGGATGTCAGCAGGAAAGTCGATATCGATTTGGGAACCTGTGCCGCAATATTCTTTATTAATTTTTCCTCAATCACACCCGGTCCGCTTGGCATTGCAGATACGAGTCCGATTGCAGAAGCGCCATGATCAATAGCCATTTGTGCTTCGTAAATATTAGCTATACAACAAATCTTAATGTGGATCATTTATCGAAATGATGATATGTCAGTGATGAATCTTAAAAAAAGAAGTCGGAAAAATCCAAGAGCCATGAGTAATAATTAAAAACAACTCAAATTCGCTAATGTTCTAATTTTCAATAATCATATCACAAGCAAAGGGAAGTTCTGTTAAAAACATCCCTTTGTTTACTGTAATAAACTTCTCCGGTATCTTTATGTTATCATAAATTGCGAAAATCGAATACCGGTTTGGGTTTGTTGTCCAGTGCATCTTCAATACGCTCCATAACATCGGGTGTTAGTTGATCGACTACATCCATTGCTTTCATATTCTGATCAACCTGTTCCGGTCTGGAAGCACCGGTAATAACCGTACTGACATTTTTGTTTTTCAGGCACCATGCTATGGCCATTTGTGCCATGGAGGCACCCAGATCGTCGGCGATAGGTTGTAACCTTCTTACCTTTTCAATTTTTTTACGTCCTTCTTCACTTTCAAATCGTTCCCGCAGCCATTCATATTTATCAAGCGATGCCCGGCTGTCTTTCGGTATTCCGTCATTATATTTTCCGGTCAATAAACCGCTGGCCAAAGGACTAAAAATGGTAGTTCCCAAGCCGATTTCATCATACAATCGTGTAAATTCTTTTTCCAGTTTCTCTCTGTGCAGCATGTTATACTGCGATTGTTCCATGGTAGGTGTTATAAGATGTTCGCGGCGGGCAATTTCATAAGCCTGACGAATCTGCTCGGCGCTCCATTCGCTCGTTCCCCAGTACAAAGCCTTTCCCTGATTGATTACATGATCCATGGCTCGTACGGTTTCTTCAATCGGAGTATGTTTATCCGGGCGATGACAGAAAATCAAGTCCACATAATCCAATTGCAAACGTTTCAATGAAGCATTTGTTCCTTCAATAATATGTTTGCGTGACAAACCGCGATCGTTTGGTCCATTGCCACCCCAAAAGATTTTTGTGGACACGACCAGGCCGGATCTTTTCCAGCCGGTTTTTTTTATAATATTCCCCATCATTTTTTCAGCGGTACCTGAAGAATAGGCTTCCGCATTATCAAAAAAGTTGACTCCGGCATCATAAGCTCTTTTCATAGATTCATAAGCAACATCTTCACCAATCTGATCTCCGAATGTGACCCATGCTCCGTATGATAATGCAGATACTTTTAGTCCTGATGATCCTAAAAAACGATATTTCATAATACTTGGGTAATAGTTTTTCGATTACTGTTTATTGACTGTTTATAAAATGAATTGAATGAATATAACGTTCGCTTGTAAGAAATGGAGACTGGAAAAACATATAATTATAATCGAACGAACGGTATATACCGAAAATAATTACTGAGTATAGTAAAATGCACTATATCCAATCCATATCGAAAAATGAGAGGATCTATAATAAATGGTCAGTAGATTTGATTGAACAGTTAAATTTTAGCCAGGCTTCTGTTGTTACCGTATTTGTCATGTAACCAGACAATGGTGAATAAAACACCCGGACTTATTAACACGAAGAGTGGTAATCCTTGTGGCAGGAATCCTGAAAAAATAAAACTGAAGAGGTAAAAAGATAAAATTCCGGCTATAATCAAAAGACCGCCAACGCCTTCCCTGAATATTGCTATGATAAATCCCAGCCACATTACGGAAAATGAAATTGTTAAAGTCAGTTCATGAGATCCCATGGAAAACGGGTCCACTTTTTGTTCAATAGCGAACGCCAGGATAAAGATGAAGAAGAAGGCCGCGGTTATACGTGCGAGCCAACGGATGATTGTAATTGGTTTTATATTTTGATATTCCATGTGCTACCCCACTTTATCTTTCAATTAATAACCGGCAATTAATTAATCGTTTTCGGAAGCAGAATTTCGGGCAATACGACCTTTAAACGTTGCAGCAACTATTCCAAATAGAATCCCCAAAGGAATAGTCACATACCAATTTATAACGGAAAGACTATGAATCATATAATCCTTCCCGAATATTGATATCAATATAACAGGAACAGCTATTAAAACAATCAGTACAAATACACGTAATAATCTCATTATTATAGTCGAATATTATAAATAAACTTTACCAAGTACAATTAAATATAATAAAATCAGAGTAATAATATTATAAGGCACAAAGGCAATTTACAGTGACCAATGAATATTTCACCCTTAACGAAATAGTATATCGTTAAAGGTGAATCATAACTTATTAAGACCGGTAGAAAGTCACTTTCCCTTTGACAGCGGGTATCAGGCACGACATCTTTGCTAACTGCTAACTGCTAACTGCTAACTGCTAACTGCTAACTGCTAACTGAGATGTTACATTATATTCTTCTTCAGGATAGCGATTTGTCCGGCGTGGTATAAATTATGTTGAATTAAACCGTGTAACTGTATATAGTGAGTATAATGTTTCCCGGGTACAGCTTCCCCGAGTTTTTCATCCGGAAAATGTATGATTTTTTCTCTTAAAGCCTGATAGGTCCGGTATAGTTCTTCAACCGCCTTTTCCCAGGTATCGGACGAATCAGCAGTCACATCCGGAAAGTTTTCCTCATCTGAAGGTTCATAATCTTCGTCGTTCATACGCCTGATGATCACTTTTTGCCACGTGGTCATGTGCTCTACTAATTCCCAAATACTGTGAACATCCTCAACCGGATGAAAAGCAGCTTTTTCTGCCGGGATGTCTCTTAAAAGCTCAAAAACTGCAGGGCCGTGCCATGCGTCCCCATTCATTGTTTGTAACAATAGGTTATCAATACGCGTTGTCTCGTTCATTTCAGACTATATAAGATTAATTATCCTTCTTAACTTCTTTTGAATCGGGATCCATTTCATTTTCTGTTTCATCCTCTACTTTCGTATCCATATCCATTTCTCTTTTCTCTTTATCTTCCCGGTTCTTTTTATCAATGTACTTTTGAGCGGATTTACCGAAAAAGTAGTAAATGAGCAAAAAGATTAATAGGAATTTGAGTACAAAATGTTGAGCATTATATATGTAAATATAGGACAAAAGAAATGCTGTGACGATAATAACAATACTGTCGATTACCCAGCTGCGCTTAATTAATGGTTCCATGAAAATCCGCTTTTAAATTACGTTCGGTTGTCGAGTTAAAATAGTCTGATTTAAACTAATCAAAAAGGTAAAGTATGCCGTCGGCCAGGAGTATTTAATTGGCATTAAATGGTGCAGTTACGATATCTTTTAACTTATTTCGGGGAATTTTGAGCAGGGTGGGGCCCCATGCATAGGGAGCAATTTCGTAAGGATTAAAATAAAAAATGACTTCTTTAGACGTGATGGCAAAGTTATTGTTTAGATGAAATTGGCCATTTTTAAACCAGAAACCAGCTTTTTTAAGAGAAGTATCAGGCGATAACGATCGTGTTTCCCTAAAGATTCGTTCTGAAATAGAAAGCAGAGTATCCATCATACCCGTTTTTATGATACCATGAAGGCTTAATTTTTGTCCCGTATTTTCATTAAAGGTTTCGTAATTCCGCGTACTCAGAGGATGTGCGCCACCGGTAAAAACATTTTCCTCCATTTCTAAACTGATATAGGTAGATGTGTGAGAAATGATTTTAACTGTTCGATTCAGGTACCATTTATGATGAGGATAATCAGGGAATATTTTAATTAATGAATCGTATTCTTGCACTAAATGTCCATAGATCTGACGGGGATCCGATACTTTAATCCCTCTATAAACAGATCTTAAAACATATCTTTGAATTCTATTATTCAGAGAATCTCTTATCCCCGAATTCCCGGCCCCGGTTATTTGGGGATAACTGAACTTCATCTCAATATTACATTTTTGACAATCCCGGGCTGATCGTGAAAAAACAATCGTCTTAAACTGCAGGCTATCGGTTTTTGGTATGGAATCCACATCATTATGATAGCCGGTTATAGTAAATAAGATTCCTAAAAAATAAACTAATAACGTATGCACAATCCCTCTTTGACTTTAAACGGTTCGTTTCTGTATTTCACTGCAATATCCATAATTGTTTTTTTTTCAGCTTTTAAATCCTTTAGAATTTAAAATATGTGAAGCAATTTGATTATTGGCATAAGAGTATCACCATGCCAAAGGTGTTTATTCTAACTTCTGAATTATGTCCGGTACCTATTACACAAATCTGATAAATTTGGCAGGCTGTTATTGATCATTTATCATATCATGATTGATTCCCACGACCTCGTACCAGACTTCACCTTTATCATCCACAACCGCTTTGTAGTACACTCCATTGAGCTCGTAATATGTTTTGCTTTCTATAACAATCTTATAATAACCAGCGGGAAGTTCTTCAACACGGGCTCCCAATGGTGGTACTACCGACTCATAATAATTGGCTTTTTGAACGTAGAAATTTCCATAATCATAATAATAAAGATGTGTTCCGATGATCACTCTGTAATGATGGAGCGGAAGTGTACGTATCCTGATACCGATAGGTGCGTTTACAATAATAAAAAAGCGATTATAAGGCCGATAAAATATACCAGAATGATAATGATAGATGGTTTTCTTATAAGGGATTCTATAAGAACTACGCGGGACATGCGTAACCCTGTTTCCGATGCGAGGCATATTTTTATACCGTGATGGCCGTTCACGGCGTTTTTGCGCATCCACAGTCATGCTTGAAGCAATAACAAAACAAAAAATGAGCAGGATTGATGTAATAGATTGTCTCGTTTTCATAATGGTACTCTCTGTGATTGGATAGATGTGTCAAAGATTGTAGAATATGTTTGTGGCTGTTAATTATCCGATTAACTCAGTAACTTTCTTGTAATTTACTATTTTTTATCCTATTAGAATGAATTTTATGACGGATTATAACCGGGTTTATAACGATCCTGCGCATAAGGGGCTAAGATACGAACAACGATTGTCAACTTAATTAAACCCTTACGCACAAGATAGGTGTCGGATTCATGCCCGAAAGCGTTAGGGTTAGTCCCATTAATGTGCTTGTTGCTGGGGTGCGTAACGGTCTCGTATATAAGAAGTAGCGAATTTCTACATCTAAGTTTCAGCTATAATGCAATATTTATTTTAGGCACTTCATTAATTATTTAAGCTCTAACTCGCTATTACATTAATACAATGTTATGGGCTGGCGTTGTTTATTTTCCATCATTTTTCATATCAATTTGCAATATCGTTTCTGTCTGCCGTGTGTTGGTTTTGGGTCTCTTTTGCAATTTTTGCTTTAGCGTTAGCTCTTAGGAATTGCAAATGCGCCACCAAATGCGCGGATATAAGTATTAGCGACTTATACCTTGTTCAGCTCATCCATTAATGCTTTCCTTTTAGGATATTCAGTCCTTAAATAGGAAATAATTTCATTTGCTTTATCTCTTGCACCCAGTTTTATAATCTTTCTAATATACCTGCACGCATTTTGGTAATGTTTTCGCCCCACGCTGTTTTTTAAATATCCTGTAATGCCATCGGCATATAATTCCACTATCTCATTTGGATATTTCTTAGAAAGATATTTTTCGTAATGGTCAATGGTGTATAAATTGGGAGATTTTTTAACCAATTCTAAAAGTCTGTCCCACCATTCTTCTTTAATAAAAATATCTGCTATCAAACCAGTATCGAGCCAACGTTTTTTTGCAGTAATATCTTGTATAACATCTTCTAAAAACGCAACCCATTTTTCGGGTTTCACATGTTGCTTTAATATTTCATAATAATCCTGTTCATGCCTGAAATTGTTGATAAATAAAAAACGGGCATATTCGATTATTTTATCAGTATTGTTCTGGGCTTGTGCAATTTTAAGTAGCCAATAATACCATTCTATTACTAACCCAGGCTTGTCTTTTTTATCATAATTTATCCCATCTTTTGCTATCGAAATAGCTTTCTCGTAATTCTTCTTCTCCAGTGATTTTTTTATGGCTTCCCGCCTTAAATTCGAATTGGTAATATTTTGTTCAAGATATTTTTCAGCAGCATTTTCCCCTTTGGTTTTTAATAAAATTTCGTACTTAATACTTTGGGCTTCTTCTCTCTCGTAGTCCGACCTTTGGGCCTTTTCAATTTGGTCAAAAATACGTTCCGTTTCGTCTTCTGTTTTTAAAAGAAGGGAAGCAAGCCGTAAAACACCAATATGCCAATCCCAATCCGAGTATATTTGTTTATCAAAAGCTGTGAAACAATATTCAATGATTAACTTCCTGATTTCTTCTGTAGTTTGTTCTAGTGCAATAGTATGCAACATTTCATAAGCAGCATCTACACAATCGCCAATATTTCCATAACTGTCATCTGCATATTGAAGAGCTTTGGCCATCTGTTCCATTACGGCTGTGCAGATATAAAAGGCACTTTTGAAATTTTGATTCTCAATTTGTTTTTGGGCCGATTCTAAAAGGTTGTAAACCGTATTACTTACAAGTCTTGAAGCCGACCAGTCTATAAAACCATGCTTGTCGGAAGCCATTTTAAGGATTGATTTTACCTGCTTTGTATAAAGCTCCTTTGATTCGTCGGAATTATGCTGTGCAAACGAGGATAAAAATAAATTCCTGAACGGGATATTTTGTGTAGTATTTTCCTTTATAAATTGTTTGAGCTCTTCGTGGGTGGCTTTTTCGAGCAATTCGTCAACCTGTTGGGCTATGGTTTTTCGTTTTGCAGCTTTAGGTGTTCGACCAGCCTTTGTTTTTTTAGTCTTCTTATTCAATTCCAGTTCATCCTGTTGCAGGTAAAAAATCACGGCAGCCACATGTTTGCACACAGGTCCAAAATCGTAGGGGCAATCGCAAATATATTCGGTTATTACCCCATTTTTAAGGGTCAGTTGCACCGTATAATCTTGAGAGCCCTCAACAATAGCTTCATAGATGCCCAGGCTTATTTCAATAGGTTCATGCACATGCCCGTTTTTAAAATATTGCAGGCCGCGTTTCAGGATAGTTTCGTCAATGTACAGCTCAAACTGGTTTAGTGGAATTTGCATTTAGTTAAACTATTATTAAATCACAAATGTATCAAATTTCGGTGGCGTGTAGGCAAGAAAAAAACTCTTTTGCAAGATGGAGCATTGGAGCATCAGCTTGTGTGTCAGGGCTTGCAAATGTGCTTCTTTGTGCGTTGGCATTTCATATTAACGTTTTACTTTTTCTGTCTTCCTCAATACAGTGTGTTGGTAGTTTCGCTCTATGGCGCACACAGTAACGAGTAAGCCCATATGCAAAACAGGGTAGACATTAAATATTGTTAAACACTTTTGCATTTTCAATACTATCAATTTCTACTTTCAAAGTATCAATTGCTGGCAGATTAATAATATTAACGTGAGTTCGAGATAAAATAATTAAAATAGCATCAATTCTCGGGTATACACATATGATTTTTTTAGGCTGGGTTATTACTCGGTAAAATTGTAGGCAATTAGCAGGATCGCCATTTGTTTTTGTGAAGGTTTCTATCTCGGTCCCATAAATTTATTCCCATTAAAATGGATCATGTGATCCGGGAATATGACTACCCAAACTTCTGTTTCCCAGGCAATGTCAGAAGTATGGCGTTTGAACTCCTTGAAGTCCGGGAAAGCTGTCACGTATATTTTACCTGCTTTACAGTTTTTCAACATCTTTTCCATTTCCACTATCCGTTTCGGAGAAACAGGACCATGTGAAGTAACCGCTTCAATCAGGAACAGCCATTTTTTCTTATTGTCGTACAGAACAACATCTGGTAACTTGCTGTGCTCATCAATAGGAATTCCCAGTTTTCCCATACCCTTTTTGTCCATGTATAGATCTTTCTTGGCGGTATCTCCAACATACAGTAAATCACTTCCGGGAGCAAAGCGTGGAGAAAATTCTTCAATAATGGCAATCTGAACTTCATTGTGCTTGCCCGGAGAAAAAGTAAGTTCTGTGCCGTCTTTCAACTTCAATGGAATTTTGCGTAATTCTCTTTTCTTGTGATATTTGTCTCTTAACAATCCCACATTTTCTTTGAAGTACTTGATCTCTTTATTCCAGTTTCTTGAGTTGAAAGTTTTGATGACCTTCAATGCTTCCGGTGAAATGCGATAATGATTGTCCTTGCTGTTAGTTGGTAATTCAGGGTTTTCCGGATTGTGGTTTACAATTCCAGCCTGAACAAATTGATGAAGCGTTTGTCTGCGAAATGTTTCCCGTGAATTTTCTGCATATGGTTTGTTGTAAAACTGCGCAATAAAACGCATCACGCCCTCATATTTAGCGTTTTCTTTATTGCCAACAACAGACATACTTACAGCTTTGGCCTTGCTCCATTTGTCCTTTTCTCTCAGGTTACATAAGGCAAGCAACGTCAATGCGGAACGGTCATTTTGCTGCCTTTTTGGAAGTCCCAACGCTTCCAATATCTGTTTTGCTTCTTCAATTTTACTCATGTAATGTATGTCGGTTCAAAATATTCGTTTACAATTCGGTTTATATTTTCCACAGAAAAATCGTTGGCCAGGATAATTGTGTCGCCAATTTCCAGAATGGTATCCAGTGGAGGTAGTGACATCTCCCTTAACTCTGTGGCACTCACATTAACATTGCCGTTAAAAATCCTGAAATACGCGTCGAATAAGTTGCTGTTAAGTAATGCACAAAGCCCAATAAGTTCATTTCGTTCAAGGTGTCCATTTGGACGATAGATGTAATTCACCTTGTTTTCAACTCCGATATAATCCGATTTCATGAAATTGCAGAAGTATGGAGCAGCAATCAACCTATTTTTATCATCTTTGCTGCTGAAACGTCTCAAAAGGATATAGTTTTTGTTGGGAATGAGGAGCGGCATGGCCTTTTCCTCAATGTTTATGTATTGCTCTTTTTTCGGCTTAACTATTGGCCATTCCAATATCATCTGTTTCACATTATGCAGCCAGAAAAGTGGGGCTAATTGCACCGTTCCGTTCTCAAAATTCTCCCTTAGGTAATTCCTTGCCCGGAAAGCTACTACAGGACCAGTTGAAATCTTGATATTGTATTTAGCCAAATTACCTGTCCAGTTTTTGAAAATTTCCAACACAGCTTCATCATAGTCGGTTGTTGGCAGATAGAGAATTTTCTCATTGGAATTCAGATCTATGATGTCTTTTTTCGGGAATATCTTTATCAACGGGCTTCTTAAGTCTTTCAATCCACTTGATGAAGAAATGGTTACCTGTGGTTCGGGCTTGGATCTTTTGGTTCCTTTAATAATAACCGTTTCCTGCAATACTTTATCTCTGCTAAAAGTGTCTTTTCGGGAAACAAAAAGATGCACCTTATCCAAATCAATGATTTTGAAGAAATATTCCCGGAAGATTTTGAAATATCCGCCTGCCGCATAGCTGCGTGGCGTAATGAAAATTAACTCGCCATTTTCTTTGAGCAGTTTTGCCGATAAAGCCATGAAAATGGCATAAATATTCGGGTGACCATTCACTATGACTTTTGCAACTTTTGCTCTTTTGTCATCAATAGGTAGTTTGAAATAAGGAGGGTTTGAAATGACAATATCAAACTGCTCAACCGGTTTGGAAAACAAATCGTCTGTTTCTTTGAAACAATCGGAATTATGAAGGATGAAGTCATGCGTATAAAGTTTCGTTTTGAGATTGATTCCCTGTTGGTTTCCCCATTTTTCTAAATAGGCGAGAGAACGTTTTGAAACAGGAATGAGTTCTGCATCCGTTTCATAAGCCACCAATTCAATGGTTTTTAGTTTTTTATTCGAATTGACGAGGTGTTCAATCAAAGTACATGATAAAACCGCGGAACCACATCCTGGGTCAAGAATTCGGACAGAATTTCCTGCAAAATCAGAGAAGGAAGCCATTAAGGATGCGATTTCAACCGGAGTAAAAAACTGTCCGTTTTCCTTTTTGTGTTGCTGACTAACCAAAGAAGCGTAAGCAACGCCTAACCGGTCAGCAAAATGATTTGGTAACTCTTGTTCTATGGGTCGTATGGATTTTCTACTTTCCATTTTGGCTTTTGATCAGGTATTTAATTTTCTTTTCCGCCACTTTTAACGCATCTGTTGCCAAATCTTCATCTTTCAGATCGTACAGCACCCGGTCGCTCAAGTAATTAATGAGTAACTCTTTCTCGTCCACTTTGAAAATTCTGGCAATATGAATGATCTGTTCCTTGGAAGCTTTCCGTTCACCTCTTTCTATCTTGCTTAAGATAGATTGGTCAATGTCCAGTTCAGCCGCAACTTTACGTAAAGGCAACCCCTGGTCCTCTCGCAGCTTTCTTATTTGTTCTCCTATTGACAGCATTTGTTTGGATTCAATTTGTTTGGACATATTTTGTCCAAAAATACAAATTTACATTCCCTTTTCATAGATAAATCTCAGGAACGTTATCAACACGAAAGTGCGGGTGGGAAAAGTTACTTGCAAATGTGTTTGCTGTACGCTGGTAGAAAATCAAATATAATCTTTTGAGCGTTGGTCTTTTTTGGAGCTATTGTGAATAACGTTCCGTGTATGGTGTCGTAGCATCCCGCAGGGTGCTATGCACTATTCACATTGTTAGTAGTTTGCCTTTTATGTTTTATTTCTTGTCGCATTGTGAATGTTTAAATCATCATCTATTTTCAAAAATGCTAAGAATATTAATTTTAAATATGTAAAATAAGCATACTCGTGTGTTTGAATTTCTTCAGGGTTTGCTTGAGTCCCATGCAAGTAACTATTCCTTAAATCCAAACCATTAGTAAACTCACTCTTGTTCAAGAAGTAATTAAAATATGCTTGTTCAGGTTTTGAAAATAACGAAATCTCAAAATCAACAATGTTTTCATCATTCATTCGCTGAACTTCTTGTTGAAAATCAGATGAATAATGATAGAATGAACCTACCTCATTATCGTACAAATCTTTTAAGATTAAAACTCTTTCAAGATTTGTGATGTTGATAAAATCATCAGTATCTATGGAGATAAACCCTTTTTCTATAAGATAATTCAATCGTGGTTTTTGATGCTCTTCATAATTAGTAAACTTTACTTTTTCATTTGCTAATAAATTGAAGAATGTATGATACTTTTCTTCTTTGAATGGTTCAACATATTCTAGAAGAGTTTGGTCAGAGAAGAATAAATTAGAACATCCTACTATCTCTTCATTATCTTCATTAAAATAGATGTATTTATTATGATTTAGACTTGGGATATCCTTTATCGCTGATGGAGAAGATGATATTTGTAAAAGTTCAAAATCAATACTTCCATCTTCAACAAATAGTTTAAATTGCTTTAATGCAGATTCAAATTCAGGTGCTAAAAGTCTAACTTTTTCAAAGTATGAAGTTGCTGTAGGAATCGAAAACCTTGCATTTTTGGCAAACGAAAATTTTTCTTGAAATGCAATTGTAAAAACAAAGTGCAGAATATCTTCCAATGAAGTACCTAATTCACTCAGTACTTTATTGTATCCTATTATTTGACTTTGAGATGTCATTTCAGATAATGAAAAGCTCGTTCCACCTCTATATTCGTTCTGGGATTGAACACCCATAATCCTTTCAAATAAACCGAGTTGACTTCTTTTGCTTACAAGATTTACTCTGTTTTGATTGTCGAGATATTCGAATAAATACTTGAAATTCTGAAATAACAAATATGGGTTGTTGTTTTGTTTGATGAAGTCTAAACTGTACGAATAATGAGCCAAGAGATTTTCGTCAACAAAACCATCTTTAATTTTTGTCGGATTTTCTGGAAAACTAATTGAAACTCCATATTTCATTCCACCTTTTTCTGAGAAAAATTTCTCCGTTTCACTTTTGTGTAAACGCTTAGCTTTAAGACGTGTTTTATCAGAAATTTTAAAGTCATTTCTGTTCCTTATGTTTTGAATTAATCCGACATAATTCAAATTCACATCATTCGATTCTAAATAACTTGAGATTATGGCTTCCTTGTCATCAATTGTCAGGCTTTTGGGAATGAATCTCTTATTCTTTGCAAATTCTTCTTTCACTTCGTAAACAGAAAGTAATATTTCTGCAGACTGAGAATATGTCAATAAAAAATCTTTTACTTCATTATTGTAGTATTCAACGATATTCTTATGATTTAGAATTGTATAAATTAGGTGAGGTTCATGGAATAAAATGTTTTTAAAATTGTCTTTTGATATTCGCTTAAATACACTTTGATTGCTAACTAATTCCCAAAATGAATTAATATAGTCATGAAGGGTGTTATCATATATGTCAACAGCATTGCTGTCATTAATATTTGACATAAATCTCCCGACAATTTTTCCATATTCTATGACTTTCTGTTTAAAGCTTAGAATGTCTTCATTAGACCAAACTTTTAAAAATAACTCATTGTCAATGTATTTTTTTATGTTATAAAGCTCTAGAATGTCATTGATGTCAGTGTAACTAGTTTTGGTTTTGGCTCTTAAAATATGCTCACCCTTTTGAAGTTGATGTCCGCCCGCCATATCTTCTTTTGAGTAAAAAACGACTCTATTTGTATCAGATTTGCGCATAAATTTTATAGTTGTGTTTTGGGGTGACTGCTAAAGGTAAATTGTATGAGTAGTGGCAGATTGCGTGGTACTTTCCTGTCAAACCGTTAATCAGTTTTAGTGGCCTAAAAACCTTGATATTTAACACATTACCTGCCATTACTTATACAAAATGTTAGGTAATCGTACTTTTTTCTCTATTCTACATTTAGTCCTTTCAAATGTAATTCATCCTTTGATTTAATATGTTCCATTAATTCTTTTATAGCATCTTCTATTTGTAATATTTTGTCGTCGTGTTGTTGTACTTTTTCAAATTGATTTTGGTGTGAAAACCAGTGTAGTAATTTAGTATTGTAAAATGGTTTATCATCCTGATTAAAAACTTTTTTTACTCAATTATCAACTTATGTATCACTTGGATATTTCATTAAAGTGGATAATTCAAGAAACCTACGAACTGCATTTGGTAGAATTAATAAATTAGGATAATCTTCTTTATCTTCTAATTCATCCAATTCTTTAATGGTGTGAAATAGTCCAATATATTCAGATTTGTATGAACTAAATGATTTTGGTAATTTTTTAATTATTGCACTATTATCGTCATTTCGTTTAATGAAAAATAATGGACGTTTAGCCTCATTGGTAGATTTATCTATTCTACCCAAAAGTCTAACCTGAAAAATATGATTACTATCCAAACTAGAAATTGGGTCGTCAATAAAAACTATTGTATTTGGCAATTTTGGAGGATTATCATTTCCTAATGATTTTAGTTCAGTTAAAAAATAAGCAAAAGCAATTGCGGACTTTTCACCCTCACTCAAATTACTTGCAGGATATCCGCTTCTTTCAAATGTAAATTTATCGTTTCGTATTTCAATTCTGATATCTTTACGATGTAGTAGGATTTCTAAAGTGCCATTTTGTTCTTCTTGTCCCTTTACTGTAATTCTATTCTGCCTTTTTAAGGGTAGGGAACTTTCGAATTTGAGAATAAAAGATATTGACTCCGAACGAATGCAAATCCGCACACATCAGGTAAATATTTTGCGCGATCGTTCCGGCAGTTACATTTGCCCATTTAAGTTTGGCCTCCCGGTTTGACATCAATCCCGGAACACGGTTCAGATCAGCCGTAATGATAATAACATGAGAAGATTGTGCCACATGATGTTGTACGGATAATTTATTTTTAGACATTTCCTTATTTCTCAACGCCAGCCTGTTATTAATGGCATCATAAAAATAATTGCCTTCATAGTCCGCAACATAAATATTGTTATACTGCATCCCGTGAGTGGCCGGGGCTGTACGTTTACCGTCCGGACGGTTGACACCGCTGGCAGCCCAAAGAATAGTCGCAATGTCATCATTTGATAATTTCGTATCTTTTGGCGATGATCGAATGCTTTAAGGATATCAACATTGAGTGTATCAGGTTGATTGTGGAGGGTGATATTTTGTGCACGAAATGGTGAGATACAGATTTTAAAAAAGCACCGTTACGAAGATTTTCATGGTCTGTCTTTTTCCGCCATTTTTTTCACTTCCCGGATCATTCCGCTAAAAATAAGACGATGGATGGGATAAAGAAGATACCAGTATGACAGGCCGGCAAGCCCTTTAGGTGCAAAAAAAGCAGTTTGGGACAGAACAGACCGGCCGTCTTTTTTGGACAGAACCTGGAACTGCAGCCATGCCCGTCCGGGTACCTTCATTTCGGCCCGGAGCCTGATCATTCTATTGGGTATAACTTCTTCCACTCTCCAAAAATCCAGGGCATCACCTATTCGTATATCCAAAGGATCCCTTCGA
Organism: Balneolales bacterium; assembly: GCA_035267005.1. Taxonomy (GTDB): domain Bacteria; phylum Bacteroidota; class Rhodothermia; order Balneolales; family DATFMH01; genus DATFMH01. Next base: position 4,968 of record DATFMK010000207.1, on the reverse strand, counting down.
CCACGCCGCATACCCACACCGCCGATGAGCCGGTCCATAATTCCCCTTAATTTCCACGCCCAGTTCATATACAGCCATCCACGTTTGCCACCGAGGCTCGTGAATGTACGGAAAACATTCTCCGGGGAAACATCAACGATCTTCTGTCGATGTTCGATGATCATCCCTTCATGTGTTTTTAAAACAACGGGTTCTTTCTCACCCTGGCTTGAGACAAGCGCATCGCTCCAGGCTGTTTCTACAGAGCCGGCTTCCAACTTTTGAAGGGCAAGCTTAACGGCCGTTTGATAACTTACGGGGTGGATGTTTGGAAATAAGCTGCGGGCCTTGTCATCACGGACTATCACCTCATTTCGTAATCCTTCAATCAATGGTTTGGCGATATTTGCCGGAACCGGGGTCATTAAGTGAATCCAATACGATGATAACCTGGGTGTTAAAAAAGGCACCGGAATGAGTTTTCGTTTGAGTCCACGGGCCCTGGCGTAGCCGGACATCATCTCGCCGTATGTGATAACGTCAGCTCCTCCAATTTCAATAATATGATCCGAACTTTCGGGTACATTAATCGCCGCAACCAGATATTCGATGACATCCCGTACGGCGATCGGTTGAATTTTTGTATAGACCCAACGCGGACAAATCATAACAGGAATACGTTCTGTGAGATACCTGATCAGTTCAAACGACAGGCTTCCCGATCCCACAATAACACCGGCACGAAATTCCGTAACCGGGATACCCGATATTCTGAGTGCATCACCTGTAAGTTGACGGGATCGCAAATGCCGGGATAAATCCGTATCAGGATTTCCGAGTCCACCCAGATAAATGATTCTCTGAACCCCGGCTTCTTTTGCCGCTTTCGAAAAATTTTGCGCGGCTGTAATATCAATTTCATGAAAACCTGTACCACCGGCAAGGCTGTGAATGAGGTAATAGGCAATATCTACATTCTTCACGGCCTCCGGTAATGTCTCAGGCTGTAACACGTCACCTGTTGTACTATCAACACGATCGTACCATGCTCTTCCCTGAAGTCGGGCCGGATCTCTTACAAGACAGCGTATATGATACCCGGCATCAAGCAGGTGTGGAACAATGCGTCCTCCGATATAGCCGGTACTGCCGGTTACAAGAATAGTTTTTATTGATTTCATTGTGATTATAGTATTGATAATAATAGAACTCAATAAACACTATTCCATGTCAGACCGTTTCCGTAAAATTTATATATGTAACCGGGGGCTGAATTAGCCAAATCCGTTGCATAATTCTAATATTGTCTTTCTCTTATGCTCCAGGAATTTTACATCGCACGATATGACGTTGGAGTGTTATTTCAGAATCTGACCGTCTTTCAATAGCTGTTTCTTTAATTTCGGATAGTCTAATTTCTGAACGGCTACTTTGTTTTTTGCTGCGAGAGCGGCAGCAGTACCAGAAGACTGGCCCAGCATCATGAATACGGGCTCCATTCGTATGGATCCATATGCGATATGCGTGGCCGACAGAGATACAGGTACCAATAAGTTAGTGCACTCTTTCTTTTTGGGTATTATCGCGCGGTATGAGATAGGATACGGGTGTGGTATTCCGGCTTCTACATTTCCTTCATTTTTCACCATTCCGTTCACTACGATTCGTTCGCAATTGTGACTGTCCATGTTATAATATGCCATTGCAATACCATCATTTACCGTTACTGAGCCCCTGCAATTATGCTCTGTCATCACATAATCACCAATCATACGCCTGCCCTCACGGACATACAGTTCGGGAGTAAAATGATCGGATTTCTGATATTCGTCTTTTGGGTAACCCCATCTGAGCATCTGGTGCCGCAATGTATCGGGAACGCGCCGGTCATGTCCCATGAAATACAATAAACCTTTTGTATAAGCCATATGAGACTTAAAAATATCGCGTCTTTTTGTATAACTACCCTCCGGCCATGCGTTGCTCATACCAATCATATCCGTTGAAAACCCCCCGTTGTTATTAATATCGGTTTTCTTGTTTGGCAATGGACTCCATATAAAATAATCGCTTAGCTTCCTTTTATTGGGTTGTGCATGGATCAGCCGGATGAGCAGATCGTATCTGGATGAATCATAGTTTTTTGGCCGGGTTATGGGAATCATGTTTTCTTTATAATCCGTTAGGCAAACCCTGAAATTATAGGCTTGTACTCTTTTATCACCATGACCTTCTGGTAATAAGGAATCGGAGCTAATACCCCAAAGAAGACCACTGGATGGATTGCCCGGTATACGATACGGATCAATACCATCCGGAAACTGATGGTGATGCGAAAGCTGCACGCCATCAATCGTTTCATGATATTCCCGGTTATCTTCCCGTCCAACTGTATAGGACACACCGGCAACAGCCATCAAGTCTCCTTCGTAGGTTGCATCAATGAATACTTTCCCACTATAAGTTTCGCCGTTCTGCATGGTGATGGAAACGATGCGACCATCAACTTTCCTGATTCCATGTTTACGATCAAGCCATCTGTTAAGCCGTACGGGGATGTTGTTTTCATGAATTAAATCATTGAAGATCTTAAGAGCCACATGGGGTTCGAAAGTCCACATCAGACTGTCTTTATCCATTATTTTGTGATCCGTAGTTTCGATTTCCTTACGATAATCAGCCCTGGTTTCCTGATCCCATGCTTTTTTGTGACGGTAATATTGATAAACACGATGAAAAAAATTCAACGTATAGCCGCCAATGGTTCTATGATGAATTTGATCCCCGATGTCGGTCCAGCTTAATCCGCCACTGGTTATTCCACCAATTCGTTTTTCAGGGCTAAGGAGGATTACAGATGCCCCCATTCTTTTAGCCGCCACCGCCGCCATTACACCTGCCGAAGTGCCGCCGTAAACTACGACATCATATGTTTGATGATTTTGAGCTTTAGAAGTGGAAAACGTTATGGATATTAAAACTGTAACAAGCGAAACGGTGACTATTTTTTTCATAATTTTTCATGGTTACTGAGGATTTAGTTTTAAATAACAGAAATTTCAGGGAAAATTACCAAAGCAGATTATGAAAAAGACAGTCCTATTCCCAAATCAAACAAATTCATGAGCCGGCTGTTTTTAGACTATCACTGTATTATACGATATTGTTTTTAATACACATCTGAAACCGGGACGAATCAGCCAGGTTTAGTACATCTGGTATATGCTGCAATAAGGATCTAATATGGTATCAGCTATTCCAGAAACACATTCACATGCCCAGATTCGAATAATAAGTTAGTGTCCCATCTATTACATATTATTGATGTGCTTCCAATCTGTACAGTTGTTTCTTTTAGAAACTTATTGATATTAATTATTTACCTTTGTTTACGGGTACTGCTTTCGCTGCAATGAGTTTTTTCTGCCTGAGTGATTTTATAAAAATATCATACCGGTCGATAGCACTTCGGGCCGAAAATTGCTTCGGATCAGGTTTGGGAGCATACACTTTAATATAATTGGGTTTTACTTCGGTGATGTAAACGTAGATCTCAAGTAAATTCGGTTCAAACAGCGTATTGATGTTGTCATACCTGGCAACAAGCATCAATTTATTCGGTTTGAGATCTTCAGCGTCCTTGATAAAAAAGCGCGCATCCTTCAAAGAATTAATGACAGCCGTTCTGACATTTAGAAATGGTTCGCCATAATAATATGTATCGGTAGACTGATTCTGTTTTTTAACATGTTGAGTGGTATTATGCGACGTCCCGCAAGCCGTTATAAAAATGGCCAATAAAGGAATCAGAAAACATAATCGTAGGCGCGGCTTCATTTTATCCCTCCATGATTGATATGTGATATGCTTTAACTAAGATAAGTAAATAGGAAATATATTCAAGAGATTTTGGCTATAGGATTTTGTTTTAATTGTGTGCCGGGATTACCGGATGAAATTATTTAAAATGGAATATCTACTTATTAGAGAACATCTCTCTTAAGTTGTTACACTTATGTAATGATGGACATTAATAATTAAAAAAGCTGACAGCTGGCACCTGATAACTGATCGCTGACAGCCCTCCAAATGTCGCAAGTTTGTACCTTATGACAGATCTGTATTTCAACCTTTTTAATCGTTCATCCAATTAATACTACCAGTATCAACCCATCAATGCCGTCCTGACTTCCTGAACTTCTATCAAATATTCTTCAAGTGGGTCGACGAAACCGGCTTTATCAGGATTATTATGATTGTATTTAACTTTCTGGTAAACTAAAAAAATATCATACAATTCAATGAAGTTTTCATAGGAGGCTTTCGAACTTAGGAAATTATAACGATTTTGCAGTAGATTTATTTAAGTCTGACAGACTTCCAGGGCTGCTAAAAAGGTGCCTTTTATTATTTTTAATAAACAAGTCAGATAAGACTATTTGTTATAAACTTATGGCTTGTGTGAGTTTTATATAATTATGAGGAGTCACAAGTTGCAAACTTGCGACATGAGAGGAGTTTAGGCTGTTCGCTTCTGTTTCGTCTGCATTGTAAGTGCCTAAAATAGGTTGACATTTTTACTCATCCAAAAAGGAGCAAAAATGTCGAAAAAATATCTTAGACAAAGACGCATCTTTTCTGTTAGTTTACGCAAACAGGTTGTAAAAGAGATCGAAACCAATAAACTCAGTGTGAGCCAAGCTTCACGGGAATATCAGGTAAGTCGTGGGGCGATCTATCAATGGATTCACAAGTATTCCCACTACAATCAGAAAGGAGCCCGGTTAGTGGTAGATAAACAGAGTCATCAACACAAGATCGAAGATTTGCGCAAGCGAATAAAGGAGCTAGAACAGGCCCTGGGACATAACCAGATGAAATTGGATTATTATGAAACCCTGATGAAGCTGGCCGAGGAAGAACTGGATATCGATATAAAAAAAAATTTCGGTACCGAACGATCCGGCGACTCGGCCGGCAGAAAAAAGC
>DATFMK010000206.1:0-3218 GCA_035267005.1 Balneolales bacterium | reverse complement strand
TAACTCAATCTCTCCTCGTTTCACCCCATGTTTTGTAATCGTGTTTCATGATCGGTTCCCGGTCTTCCGGTTCTTCCCGTAAGGGTTCACAAGGTTCGAGTGTCTCATGTAAATCTTTTGGCAGTGACTGATATATTTTAGTTCCTTCCGTTTTCCATTCCAGCATTTCATCGGATACATCTTTGACTATTTTTGCCGGATTTCCGACCACTACCTTTCGTTCAGGGATTTTCACCCCTTCTGGCACAAAACAAAGAGCCCCAATGATCGTGTTATCACCTACTTCAACATTATCCATAACCACGGCATTCATCCCAATCATGCAGTTTTTTCCAATATGAGAGCCATGAACGATGGATCCGTGCCCCATATGAGCTCCTTCTTCAAGCACGACAGTTACACCTGGAAACATATGTATCGTACAGCTTTCCTGCACATTACATCCATCTTTGATAATGATCTTACCCCAATCCCCCCTGATGGCCGCTCCGGGGCCGACATATACATTCTTCCCAATAATTACATTACCGGTGATGGTAGCATTTGAATGAATATATGAACTCTCATGAATAACCGGTTTGTAACCTTTAAACTCAAAAATATTTGACATACAGCTTAGTGATTCGATTTATCATTCTAAAGTATACAGGATTCTATTCTTAAAATAGGATTTAATTGGTAGTCTTATAATTAATGTTATCTATCTTTTGGGAGCCTGAATGCGACGTAAGAATCACCCGATTTCGTACCAAGTTTACCTCCTCCACAAGCTATTACAAGATATTCTTTTCCTTTAACGGCATAAACAGAAGGAGTAGCAAATCCCGGAGCCGGTAATTTTGCTTCCCATAACTCTTTACCATTGTTTTCGTCAAAGGCACGTATTTTACTATCACGAGTCGCTGCAATGATTAGAAGTCCTCCCGCCGTTACTACCGGGCCTCCATAGTTTTCCGTACCTGTTTTGGGAATGCCCTTTTCTATTAATTTTGGATAGTCTCCCAGCGTATCTTGCCATAAAATTTTTCCTTGATTTAAGTCAATTGCTGTCAGCGTTCCCCAAGGTGGGGAACCGGCCGGATAGCCATCAGGAGTGTACCATTTAGTATATCCAGCTAATGTGTATGGAACATTGGGAGGGATTTTACCTGTATATTCTTTTTGGGTTTGGTCGGACTGTTTTTGTTTCTGATTAGTAAGGAATGCTTCAATAGCCTTGATTTGATGGTTATTTAATTGTGAGAATCCAGGCATACGACCTTTCCCGTTTTTTATCATATGGGTTATTTGTGTAACGGAAAGTTTTGATTTTATCTTTTTAAGTGATGGAAAATCACCGGAACCTTTCCTGTTTGCACCATGACAGACCGAACAGTTCGTCAGGTATAATTGGTGACCAGCCGCAGCTAATGTTCCGGGTTTTTTGTTACTTTTTGTCGGTATCATTTTCAAGATCCAGGGAATCTGATTGGCGTTTACGTAAAGGGTAGCTTTATTTGGATCAACCGCAGCGCCTCCCCATTCAGCTCCACCATCAAAACCGGGGTAGAAGATTTGTCCTTTTAGATCTGGTGGCCTGAATAATTCTGGATGATCGTTATGATTCCATTCTTTTAAAAGACTGTCTTTTACGGCTCTTGTAACATATGGATTAATAGCAGCTTTTGTAAATGTTTGTTTTACGAATGGTGCTGGTTTTTGAGGTTCAGGCTGAGTCGGCCATGGGGATTCTCCTGGTAGATGGGGGCTAGTGGGAACGGGTGTCTCCTTAATAGGAAATAATGATTGTCCCGTAACCCGGTTAAAAAGGAATACGAAACCGGTCTTTGTGGTTTGTGCTACGGCATCCACTTTTTTGCCTTTGTGTTTTACGGTTACGAGTACAGGTGGTGCAGGAAGATCACGATCCCATAAATCATGATGAACCGTTTGATAATACCATATCTTTTTGCCTGTTGCAGCATTCAGAGCGACAAGACAGTTAGCATAAAGATCTTTGCCTTTTCTCAGCCCGCCATAAAAATCGGGTGAGGCGGATCCCAGTGGAACATATAAAATACCTCGTTTTTGATCGAGACTCATTCCAGCCCAGTTGTTAACGCCTCCTTTCAAAATACCGGTAATATCAGGTGGCCAGGTATGATATCCCGGTTCGCCGGGCTTAGGTATTGTATGAAATGTCCATACTAATTTACCGCTCTTTGTATCAAAAGCACGGATAAAACCAGGTGCCGCGTCTGATCCCTCGGAAACGCGGCTTCCCATGATTAACAGGTTTTTATAAATGATACCCGGGGAAGTAGCTGCTACATATAGATTTTTGGCTTTCTGACCAAGTCCTGTGTGTAAGTTAACTTTACCATCATTACCAAAATTTTTGATCAAAGTACCCTTTAAAGCATTAATTGCAAAGAGATAGGTACCGGCTGTAAAAAAAATCCGTTTATCTTTTCCATGCTGCCAATAAGTGACGCCTCGGTTAGTATTGAGATTAAGATTTAGTTCTTGAGCGTTTGCAGAAGGATCAAAAGTCCATATTTCTTTTCCTGTGGCAGCGTTCAAAGCAAATACTTTTAATTTGGGACTGGTAGCATATAAAATTCCATTCACGATAATTGGATTGCACTGTATTTGTGATTGACCATTCGTATCGGCATCTCCGGTATGATAAGTCCAGGCGACTTTAAGTTTATTTACATTTTCCCGGTTGATTTGGTTCAATGATGAATAGTGACTTGATCCTTTATCACCTAATACGACATTCCAATCCCGGTATTTATTTTTTTTAGTTTGGTTGCAACTAATAATAGTCACCATAATAACAATGAATAATGTCAACCGATTAATTTTAATCAAAACCTCCATTTATGTCGACCTATCTGTTAATTTTCTAAGACAACAACTGTCTTGCTATAATTTTGTTTTTAGTAAGCATTTGAATTAAATACCTTTATAGAACCTCATGTGACAAATCTACCTATTTTCATTACTTGTCACAAATGAATACAAAAGTCCAAACACTGACTTGAAAACAAATATTTAATCAATTGTTTAACCGTATAAATATTTTAAAAAGCCTATTTTTAATTTTATACTCTCTCAAGCACAACGGCCATTCCTTGTCCAACGCCTACACAAAGCGTGCAAAGAGCGTGTTTTTTGTCTTGTTCTTCGAGTTCGTACATAGCGGTGGCCATGATCCGGGCACCGGACATACC
>DATFMK010000205.1:0-4421 GCA_035267005.1 Balneolales bacterium | reverse complement strand
AACGTGTTTAGAATAACGGATCGATCTGCATCTTCAGCAGAAATTTTCAGGACTAATACCGAATCAACTTTAGCTTCCTTGAGAGTGTCATAATCGTCTTCACTTAATTCATGGTCTCTCGGAAGAATAATATTCCGTTTCTTAGCTTCACTAATTTCACCGGTTTCCTCATCGATAACTTCTTCAACGACTTCATTGGCAATATCAGTGGCCAGTCGTTGTCCGACTAATTCTTTATTAAACTCTTTTTTGTTTTTGAAGCTTTTTTCTTCAGAAAGGTCAAAAAGTCTGAGAATATCGTAATCGGTAGGATATCCGAGAGCTCTTAATAAGGTTGTAACCGGTAATTTTTTCTTTCTGTCGATATAAGCCCATAACACATCCCGAATATCGGTAGTCAATTCAATCCAGGATCCCTTAAATGGGATAACCCGAGCCGAATACAATTGAGTACCGTTCGGGTGAACTGATTGACCAAAAAATACACCTGGCGAACGATGCAACTGACTTACGATAACACGTTCAGCGCCGTTGATAATAAACGTACCCCGATTAGTCATCCATGGCAAGTCGCCAAGGAAGACCTCTTGTTCGATCGTTTCCGAAGCTTCATCGGATTGATCGACAGAAGATAAACGTAATTTAGCCTTCAAAGGCACGGCATAGGATAAGCCACGTTCCTGACACTCTTTTACAGTATATTTAGGAGTATCAATATCGTAGCTTATATATTCCAGGATATGTTGTTCTCTGGAATCCTGAATTGGAAAATTCTCTTTAAAAATTAACTCTAAACCAACTTCATCCCTATCTTCCGGAGCAAGATCCCACTGAGTGAATCTTTTGAAAGATTCTATTTGAATTGCAAGAAAATCTGGGTAATCTAGTATAGTCCTGGTACGAGCGAAGGAAATGCGATTGGTAATAGGTAAAGTTGCAGCTTTAGTACTCAAGGATACCTCGCTTTTTTATTAAAAGTGGAAGTGTTCGTTTTTTAGAAAGTGCTGAACACTTGAAACAAAATCTGTTGACGAATAAGATATTAGGTTATACAGGTGCACAGACGGCGATAGCCAATACCGTTTAACGGCATTGGCTATATCTTTATTGTGGTCTTAAAAAGGGTACTTACTTAAGTTCCACTTCTGCACCAGCTTCAGTCAATTTATCTTTAATTGATTCAGCTTCTTCTTTACTAACATCTTCTTTAATGTTGCTTGGTGCACTGTCAACAAGTCCTTTTGCTTCTTTCAGACCGAGTCCGGTAATGGCACGAACTTCTTTAATAACAGCAATTTTATTGCCGCCAATTGCCTTCAATACAACAGTAAATTCAGTTTGTTCTTCTTCAGCAGCCTGACCACCATCACCAGCAGGGCCAGCAACAGCAACAGCAGCTTGTGCTGGTTTAATGCCGTATTCTTCTTCAAGAATTTCTGCTAACTCATTTGCTTCTTTAATCGTCAGGTTGACTAATTGTTCTGCTAGATCTTTAACGTCAGCCATGTTTATTGTTCTCCGATTGGTAGATTTTAGATTTTATAATTTCGTTTTACTTAATTTTCTTCTTTGTCCGCTATTTGTTTTACGGCACCTAGAATGTTGGATCCCTGTGCTTGTAATCCACTAACAATATTGGATACAGGTGATAGAAGCAGCCCAATAATATCTCCAATGACCTCCTGTTTCGATTTCATTGAAGCCAGTTGATTCAACTTTTCACTATCGAAGATCTGGCCTTCGATAAATGCCATCTGAAAAGATGGTTTTTTGTTTTGTTCAAAAAACTTTTTTAAAATTTTTGCGGGTTTACCAAGATCTTCCTTGGTAAAGATAAATGCCGTTTGACCAGCCAAAGAATCATAAACCGGTTCATATCCGCCAAGCTCATCCATAGCGCGCTGAACCAGTGTGTTTTTATACACTTTATACTTGATATCTTCTTTTTTGAACTCTCCTCTTAAGGAATTAACTTCGGCTACCGACATCCCTGAATAATTAGCGATGTATAGGGCCTCCGAATCCTGAAGATTCTCTTTTAATTCTTCGACTACTACTTGTTTTTCTGCTTTTGTCGCCATTATTAAAATTTCCTTTATTCCTTTATAAAACCGATAGTAAATGGTATATCGTATTTCTTATCGCACCTGCACAACTGAACGGCTTATAGGAATACTGGGTCCCATCGTTGTACTAATAAAAATACTTCTAATGTAAAGCCCTTTAGATGAAGCAGGACGCATACGAGCCACCGTATTCAAAAATGCCTGCGCATTTTCTTTAATGGCTTCCGCATCAAAACTGGCTTTACCGATTGCCGTATGGAGGATACCAAATTTATCTACCCGGAAATCAATTTTACCAGCTTTCACTTCATTAACGGCATCGGCTACATCCATAGTGACTGTTCCACTTTTGGGATTGGGCATCAAGCCTCTTGGTCCGAGAATACGACCGAGTTTACCGAGTTTTCCCATTACATCAGGCGTTGCGATAATGACATCGACATCAGTCCATCCACCTTCAATTTTTTCTATATACTCATCGAGACCAACATAGTCGGCACCGGCTTCTTCAGCTTCTTCCTGTTTAGCAGGATTAACCAAAGCCAATACACTCACCGTTTTACCGGTTCCATGAGGCAGGGAAACAGTTCCACGAACCATTTGATCGGCATGCCGCGGGTCGACGCCTAAACGGATATCCATGTCGATAGAAGCATCAAATTTTGTGGTTGCTGTTTTTTTCAATAATTCAGCAGCTTCTTCCAAGCTATATTCTTTATTCGCATCGATTAGCTCTGCTGATTCCCGATATTTTTTACCTTTTTTTGCCATCTCTTTTATCTATCTTCTTCTGCCCAATTCGTTTGAATAAATTTATTTATTACGATTAACACGAAGGCCCATACTTCGGGCGGTACCGGCTACCATACGAGCTCCGGCTTCAACGTCAAACGCATTCAAATCAGGCATTTTTTGTTCAGCAATTTCTTTACACTGTGACCAGCTTACCGTTCCGACTTTATTTCTGTTGGGTTCACCTGATCCAGATTTTATTTTTGCAGCTTGCTTTAACAGGACCGCGGCCGGTGGTGTTTTAGTTATAAACGTAAATGATTTATCTGTGTACACTGTAATTTCTACAGGTACGATAGTTCCCGCTTTATCCTGGGTCTTCGCATTAAATGCCTTGCAAAACTCCATGATATTAACACCAGCCTGACCAAGTGCGGGTCCAACCGGTGGTGCAGGATTAGCCTGACCGCCGACGATCTGGAGTTTTACGACTTTATCTACTTTCTTTGCCATAAGTGGTTAGGTAAATTGACGAGTTAAACTCTATTTTTATATTTCTGTTATTTTACCTTAAACTCGATTCAACCAAAGATTAATTGTAATTGTCAATCTTCAGGTTCAACTTGATTTACATCAACTTCGACCGGTGTTTTTCTTCCAAAAATACTTACTAATACACGTAATTTTAATTTATCCGGAAAAACTTCTTCAACAGTTCCGTCGAAACCTTTAAAAGGTCCATCTACAACTCTGACCATATCACCTTCGCTAAAAGGTATCTCAACCAGCCCACCGGCGGCCAGCATTTCTTTATTTTCGGTCACATGTCCTAATATGCGATCAACTTCTTCCTGTTTTAAGGGAGTTGGACGCATACTCGACTTATCATTCTTCAAAAATCCGATAACCGAAGGTGCATTAGATATTAGCTGATTAACATTATCATCATAGATAGCTTCAACTAACATGTAACCCGGGAAAAAATTCTTCTCCCTGGTTCTTTTTTTACCTGATCGAATCTCTATTACGGTTTCTGTAGGTATGAGTATCTCTGTTATTTTGTCTTCCATGCCACGCATACCAATTTCACGCTCAAGGTATTCCTTGACTTTTTTTTCGTGGCCCGAAAAACAACGGACTACATACCAATTTTTTTTACGTTCAGCCATTATTTATATAAAAATTCTAGTACTGTACTATATGCTTGATCTACTCCAAATATAAAAATGGCCAAAATTATGGAAAATATAACGACCACAATCGTATTATCAATCAATTCTTTTTGCGAAGGCCAGGTGACTTTTTTCATCTCCTTTTGAACGCCTTCGAAAAACTCTTTTATCTTATCCATAACAGATCCTCAGGTATTTTTGTTTGCACGGGTGGAGGGACTCGAACCCCCAGCCAATGGTTTTGGAGACCACTACTCTACCAATTGAGCTACACCCGTACGCTTTTACAAGCGTTGATACCTTTATTCAATAATTTTTGTTACTACACCGGCACCAACAGTACGGCCACCTTCGCGGATAGCGAAGCGCAATCCATCTTCCATGGCCACCGGCTGGATCAATTCTACATTCAGAGTTACGTTATCGCCCGGCATGACCATTTCTACGTCTT
>DATFMK010000204.1:0-2397 GCA_035267005.1 Balneolales bacterium | reverse complement strand
CTATAAAAGAAGAATATCCCAAATAAAATCAATCATAGGAACATGCGCTTTTGCAGTGGAGGGCAATCATACCAAGAGCATTGAATATCTCGAAGATGCTTTAAAGATTGCCGAAGAATCGAATGATCGGGCGTCTTTGTGGTTTTCAAACCACTGGCTCGGACACGCCTTGGCGGAAAATTGTGAGTTCGAAAAGGCCCTTTATCATTTAAATAAATCATTGGCAATCAGCGAGGGGGCAGATCTGATTTGGAGTATGTCGATAATGAAAAGCTGTATCGCCAATACGGTCTATAATACCCAAGGTAATGCGGAGCTCGGTTACCGGACCAGTCGTGAAGGCCTTGATCTTGCCGAAGAAAGCGGTGATGCCACTTCAAAAGCAGAAGCCTACGTGCACCATGGTGTTGCCTGTTTTTTGAAAGGATTCTTAGACGAAGCGAAAGAACATCTCACAACCGGAGAAAAATACTGCAAAAGGATAGATTATGCGTCTGGATTTTTAGCGGATTATTATTTAGGACTGATTTGCCTCGAAAAGGAGCAATATGTGAAATGTCCTGGATATTTTACCGAAGCAATTTCGATCCTGGAAAATCGCGGTATATTCCCTTATTATATCTACCTAAATAAGATAGCCTTGAGCTGCGTAAAAATAAGGCAACATGAGTCGGATATTAATGTTGAATCGTTATCCCAATATGCACGTAAAAATAAAATTCGATTTATTGAAGGGAAAATGGCACTTTGGACCAGCCAGCTGTTTTTAGATGTTGATGAGCCGAATTTTCAAAAAGCAGAGTACTGGCTGCAACGGGCCATTGACTCTGATCTAAAGAACGGACAAACATGGAACTTGGGCATGGATTATGTCCATTATGCGAAGTTTTTTCAACTCACCGGTGATTCATCAAAAGCTATTGAATATCTCACCAAAGCCATTGGTATTTTCAAAGAATGCGGTGCAGAGGGTTGGGTGAAAAAATTTGCAAAAGAACTGGCTGAGCTTTCATAATAAATCTTTACCACAATAAGTTGCGATTTGTTTTGCAAATCTATAATAAATTTAACCTGATATATAAGATTTTGTTAGGCACGCAATATACACTTCCACCAGAATGTGGATTGGCTACAGGAAACCTGCACTCCCCGGGAACTGTAGATTTGTCCAGCTAACTTAAAATGTCATGGTTCAATTTTTATCTTCCAATTCCTCTAATAATTTCCTTGAGCACTCCGGACAGATTCCATGGCTAATGAAAAATGGGGATTTTCTGCTCAGGCCAGTGCCCTTGATACCCATATGTTTTGAACACCAAGCGCAAATTATCTTTAATAACAAGTTGTTGACCTCACTTTAGTTTTAAATTTATTATTCCATTGCTATGATCATCATTAAACCCAAGCCAAGCTCAAAGGTCAAACCTGATTGAGATAAACTGGCTGTCAATTAGGTAACCACAGTTTATAAAGACGGACTTTAATCTACAACTTTAAGCCATCTTTATTGTTAGAAAATCGTCAGTACTCAAATAAAATTGTAAAACTTTCGAATCACTGATTTTCTGCCTTTTTCGAATTTTCCTAAATTAAAAAAGCCGCATACCATATCTTTGGAGCGGCTTTTTTTTGATTAGTTGAACTAATATGTCATAAAATCTAATTATTGCAAGGAATTGACTTAGGCACGATATGAGGCTAGTTTAGTTATGTCTCGTGTATTTAGATCACTCCATTTTATTCTTCCCATATTATTCTAAAAAAAATAAAAAAGTATATATAATTCTTATAGATCCTTTTAATTCCTTGACTTTCAGGTTTTTTTTTATACCTTATATTCGAGTTAAACTGAAGAGGAAGTAAACTAGTATATTCTTCTCTCAGAAAGCTTTACAGAGAGTGTTACAAGAGAAAATCAGAGGTGATATACATGCTCCCGGAGTCTCAAAAAGAAATCGGTGTCCAAGTGGAAAAAAAACAGACTTAAATTTGACATTACCGGCCGAAAGGAGACCTGGAGCGAAACAAAGGAGGTGAAAGCATACGATCATAAATATGGCGCATGATTTATTACAATAATGCAACTAATCCTCTAACACATTGAAATATATGAAGATTCCAATCCCCCAAAGCCTTCCTCAAAAATCCAATATTTTCAATAGGATAGACCGACTCGCACCATAGGGCACGCAAACCACAACAGGCGCATTATGTGGATTTGCCAGGGGAACCCCACAATGGCCGGGCTTTTAAGGTTAGCTCAGCAAATCCTAGCACTTTGATCCCATCGTTGTTGTGGATTAGTTTGCCTAATCAAAATGAGGGTTGATTTATGAAAGCTATAACCCTTGTAATTTTGAGGCAGAATTTTGTCCTACCCCGCCGGTCTCTCCTAAT
>DATFMK010000203.1:0-4551 GCA_035267005.1 Balneolales bacterium | reverse complement strand
AGACCATGACCCGACAAATAACCGAAGGGGTAAAAAAGACATGGGCCGCCCGTCTGGTAAGTCTAAGGGCGGTGATTCCCCTACTCGTGATAATCCCGTGTATTCTGTCTCAGATCCTTTAGTATATCTGGGAGAAGTTGTAAAACTCGAAATTGATACTCCGGAGGGAACCCGAATCCTGAAACGGGGAAAAGATGACAAACCAACTTTGAAAAACTCATCCACGAGAATAAGGATTGAAACGGAAAATGGTCAGGCCATTAACCGTCGATAATTATATCAACTTTATTCGAAGATATAAATGATTGAATAAAATCAAGTTTTAACAAGGATACTATAATTATTATTGGAAATACATAAATCCAAATATATCAGTTATTTGATCGAATAGATTCCAATTATTATAATGGGGATATAATCAATTCATAACCCATGAACCACCAGGAGGGGACATCATGATTGTACAAATTGTTCGTTTTAAATCAAGAATGACCAAAGAAGAAGTACGTAAAATGTATGAGGATCGATCGCCACGCTACCGGGCTTTAAAAGGACTTAAACAAAAGTACTATCTACATTTTCCGGAAACCGACGAACATGGTGCCGTTTATATATGGAAATCAAAAAAAGATATGGAAGAATTTGCTAAAAGTGATCTCAGGCGTACTATTTCAACAGCCTACCAGGTAAAAGGGAAGGCTGATACTCAATTGGCAGAGGTCGTAATGGCCCTCCGGCCTTTTTAAAAAACAATATATCAATTCAAGTGCAAGTTACTTTTTAATTATGGTAATTTGTCGTTATTCCCAATGGCAGTTGAATGGTACTTTTCGTTTCATAATAAATTGGTATTCAGTTATTCATTCAGAAATACACCTATCCTGCTAACGAAGACGACTTCTGCTGGTCACCATTCGGAATGGGCAGACCAACTTTATGGCAATATTCAATATATCGGGGGTCATGTCTATAGGACAGTAATAAAGGATCGTATAGAATTTCTCCAATCCCGGGATCGCGATATTTCCATGCACGATTGAGCCAGGTGAACACTTTCTCTGGTTGCCTGCGCTGGGCATATACTTCAGCAATTTGGTAGGCACCATGAGTGGCATCATTTGTTATCAATGAATGAAGGGCACTGTCTGCTTTTGCCTGTTTATTTGTGGCTGCATATACAAGGGCTATGGCATATCTTCTCCAAAAGGGTCCTTTTTCCTTTTTTGCCGCCTGAAGCGCAGCGGAGGTATTACCACGTAAAATTTCAATTTCAGCTAATTGGCTATAAATGTGACTGGCATCAGGCTGAATAGAAATAGATTTTTTAATGGCTAGTTCCGCTTTTACAAAATTACCAGTCCCTTTCAGATAAGAAGAAAGTAACCGGTAACCCAACGCGTCAAGGGGATTCGGTGCCAGGGCTTGTTTTTCGAGTCGAATGGCTTTTTGTGGATGTCCTAAAGTAGCTTGTGCCAGGGCCATATGAGTCTTTATTGTGGCATTATTTGGTGTAAGTTGTATGGCCCGTCGAAATTCTTTTTCCATTTCTTTCCAATCGCAATTAAATCTGAAAAACAACCCCATAACTGCATGGGCTAATGCTGAGTTAGGATTAATTGAGATTGCTTTCTTTGCAGCTGCCCGTGCGTGCTCATAAGCTTGTTGTACCTTTTTATTACTTTTATTCCCGAAACTGCCACCAATAACAGTCCATGTCGCTGAGAGCCTGGCATATGCATCTACATATTCAGGATCAAGTTTCACTGCTTTTTGGAAATAGTGAATCGCTTTATGTAAACTCGTTTTATTGAAACGGTTAAAATAGAATTTACCTTGTAAATAAGCATTATAGGCCGCAAGGTTACCACTTGGCGGACGTTCAGTCTGTTTTACATTGTTTCCTTGTAATGATTTCGTTAGTTGTGCCTGAAGTGCCGATGAAACGGAATGAGTTATTTCATCCTGTAGTTGAAACAGGTCTTTATAAGGTCGATCGTAATGATGCGACCAATCCATACTACCGTCGGCGGTATTGACCAGTTCAGCTCGAACGCGCACCTCGTTACCTTGCCGGCTTACACTGCCTTCAAGTAAATGAGCTACATCAAGCTTTTTACCAATTACTTTGCTGTTCAGATTCTTGCCCCGAAATTGAAAGGAGGATTCACGACCGATTACCTTGAGATCGGGATATTGATTGAGTGCAATGATTAGCTCTTCCGCAAGACCATCCGAAAAATATTGATCACTCGAATCTTTACTTTCATTGACAAAAGGTAATACGGCAATTGATTTAGAAGCCAATGACAGGCTATCCGTATTAACCGACAGTTGAGAATTCGACTGTTTCGTTATGGGACGATGTTCGAAAAAAACTTTATAGGAAAGAGCCATCACAGCCAGAAACAAAATGACCATGAAGATGTTATTCAATTTCTTCCCGGTCTTTTGAGTTATCGATTTTTCAATCTCTACCTCGTCAGTTCTTTTGACTCCTTCCGGAGTGATCTCAAAAGCCCAGGCTATTATAACGGCAATAGGAAAACCAATCAATATCAGTACGACAACTGCACGGGTTAACCATGATGGTAGTAATAAGACGGGAAATACGGATGTAGCCACTTGTATTAGAAGCCAACCTGAAATAGCATACACACCGGCAACTTTAAAAACATTCCGACGTTTTAACTGCCTGAAGAATTCCTTCAACTGCATACCACCCTGCTATTTTTGGTGCAAATTATTCTTAAAAATATCCTTATATGCAATTATTCCTGATTGCACATAATCATGGAAGTGATTGTTAATAGATATTTTACCGCTTCAATATTATTTTAAGATTGAAACAATACCTGGTTTTATAACACCCTCTTTTATATAAACAATAATTTTTTGAATGTCTAAAAATTGGTAGGATTTCATCATATTTCCCCTTCCGGGTATTATGTCATAGCCGGTAGGTGAAATAGTGATTTGCTTTATATAAGATCTGGATATTAATTTTTTGAGATCCGCAAAGTCTTTCAGCCTTGCGGATCTGCATTCAAATCTACAAAACCTCACTATCCATTCCCAATTTCGTAAGCCGTATAATTTGTTTCATGTCTTTGGTAACATAAAAACCTGCATTAAATAAATTTCCTTTTAACGGATTGTCAGGTCTTTCCAAACTGTAGGAAGAAAGTATGCCGGGATGATTCATGTTATAAATATAAACCGTTTCTTTTTTTGACAAGAGAGGTTCAAATGATGCAACCATTCTATCGTTTCCTATATAATAATTAACTACGTTGCCTTTTGGTGTGTTGGAATAGACGATAGAACAATCGGATTTTTTGACAACTGCAATTCCCGTTTGGGCCACAATAACCAGTTTATTTCCTGATACACTATGGATATAATCCGGTTTTTTTACATCAACACTATCCAGGGATATCTGGGCCAGTATCTTACCCGTATCGAGACTGAATTTACAGATACTATGTTTCCCGGCCGCCCATCCGGCATCTTTTCCATAAACTACATTTGTTATTACTTTTTGAAAGGGTTCGGTTAGTTTCCATGCCATTTTCCCTTCTTTTTTCGAAAAAGCATAAAAACCCAGGTCAAGAGTGTGGTTAATTACATTAGCATCCGTGCCATATGATGAATCGGGAGCCGTTGAAGAAACTCTGACTATAATTTTATCGCCATGTAAAATCATATCCCGAACATCGGTTGCTGATTTTAATGTCTTGTTATCCCAAATTGTTTTCCCGGTTTGATAATTAAACTTGAATAATATTTTATTAGGAATACCCGCCGCTTTCTCTCCCTCAGGATTTATGGCATAAACAGATTGTCCGTCTAAAAGTGGGTCGGCTGTTGCAGACGTAGTAAAAAAGTTACCGGTATGTGATTTACTCACTAATTTGGCAGGACCCAATTGCATATTGTCCCTGGTTCCAAACATTCGCTTCCCGTTATTCATTTGATAAGATTCAGCCGAACCGTTCGTTAAATGAAGAATTAAAAGATTTTTCCTTATCTCAGCATGAACATGGTCTCCGTTACCATGATATTTATTTCCCCAAATAACGGAACCATCATCTGCATTTACGAGCATTACCTGTTTCATACCACCTTTTACAACAGTACTCTTTATAAGATCTTTTAAGGTGCTCATATTGCCTATTATGAGCAATCGATTGGTTTTTGGCAGGTATTTCACAAGCGATATACCACTGCTGTTTAGCTTCGTACTACTCCACTTTATTTTACCGGATTTCGAATCGATGTAATAAAGTTTATGCACTGTTTTAAACAGAAAGGCATGCTTACCTGGTATTTCCCGGATCATATTTTGAATCATACGCGTCTGTAAAGCAGTTACTTCGGCTACATCTGCTCCGATACCAGCACCTAAACCGGCTTTAAAAGCTTTTCTGACTGCCAGGTTACCTGCTTGATTGTATTGTTTGAGGTTCCACTTATAATTATCTGATGCCCAGTTTATTTTACCTGTATTCAGGTTAATACATTTAACCGTTTTATTATTCTTCCGATCAAACA
>DATFMK010000202.1:0-5630 GCA_035267005.1 Balneolales bacterium | reverse complement strand
TTACCCACTCTCATTCTCCCGAAAGTATGCGGGACAAGTTCTCCCTGTCACGGATAAATCCGCGACAGGGAGAGAGGCTCTTCAACAAAATTCTAAAATAATTAAAAAATTAAGGTGCCCTGTCGGTAGTAGTATTATTTTTTCACAGCCTCAACGGACGACAGACCTGCATAGCAGGCGTACAAATATTTTTTTCCTTGTTCTTTGTACAACGCTTTTATAAGCAATCTTTTATCTCATATTCACATTAAAATATTTCTCAATCTGCGAAAATCCTTGGTAAATAAAAACATCAGGCTCTCTCTAATTGTTGAGAAAAGCCTGATGTCAGATCATATCGTTTGGAAATGATTAATCGTAACCCGGATTTTGTACCAGGTTCGGATTCACATCCATCTCGCGTTGCGGAATTGGCAACACCAATTTGGGAGAATTCCATGGCAGGGAACCTACATTCTGATGCAATCGTTTGATATCATCCAACCGTTTCCCTTCCCACGCGAGCTCGAGGTAGCGTTCTCTCAAAATATCGCTGAGTGTCACAGTCGATAAATCGGGAAGATTCACCCGTTCTCTTATCTTATTGACGTCGTTCAAAGGAGTATCTCCCACATTTGAACTTAACCGGAAATTACATTCGGCGCGCGTCAGATACATTTCCGCCAAACGAATAATGGGTTTATTGGCGTATCGTACTTTCCATTTTCCACAGCGCCAGCGACCCGGTTTCAAACCCGTTCCGACATAATAAACACTCAGCCGGGCATCATTTTGCTGATAAAGTGTCAGGAAGTTTGTCGAGTCGATATCCATATCGCCTCGTCCGATACCGGGCAAACTGGCGTAAAACGTCCAGTTATCCGAAGCTGGATGGCTTTGGGCATTTTCTTGAATATCAAAAATATCCGCAGAAGTGTTCGATGAGTTATTAAACTCATTTGCATAATCGGAAACCATGGAGAACTTACCCGATTGGATAATTTTGTTGGCTTCCTGCAAAGCATCGGCATAATCGTGCTGCTGCAAATACACTTCCGCAAGAAATGCGCTGGCTGCGTAGGTCGTCGCACGTCCGTTCTGATTCGATTTGGGCAGTTTGGATTCCGCATCTTTCAGGTCTTTGATGATCTGCGCATAAACCTGAGTGACCGGTGCGCGTTTCACATCAGCTGATTTGGTGATGGAAAGTGTGGGTTGTAACAGGATAGGAACACCGCTGTTCGCTTTCCCATTGGTGGCGGAATCCCACGGCAAACCATAGTACGTGACGAGCTCAAAATACACGACACCACGGATGAACTCAGCTTCTCCCTGAATCTCATTTTGATCGCTTTTATCCAAAACACGGATGGAACCCAGGACATTATTACAAACATTGATCGCTTTATACCCCGCATCCCACATCTGTCCGGCAAATGCATTATTCGGAACCTGGCGTTTATAAAATACGTCCAGATAATCCTGATAGGAACCGGAAAATAATAGTTGATTCGTAGACGACAACAGGGCACTGTACATATCGTAATTACTTCCAAAAACGCCTGTTTGTTGAATTTGGTTATACGCTCCATACAAGGCATCTTTGACATTCGCCGGTGTTTTAAGTGCCACACTGGCATCAATAGACTGCTGGGGATTAATACCCAGATCTTTTCCACAACTGCTGATCATTAACACAACCAACAGAAACAACAGTGGTATAGAAATCTTTGTTTTGATAAATCTCATAATTAATACTCTTTTTGGATAACCGTTAGTATTGTTGGTATCTCTCATCAGAGACCAATATTTAATCCGACCGAAATGGTTCTGGCCTGAGGTGGCGTGTAAAAGTTCCGGCCGATGATGATATTGGAGATGTGATTGCTGTAATAACTCGCACTCACTTCGGGATCCCATCCTGGATATTTAGTAAAAGTCAAAAGGTTAAGTCCTGTCACATAAACCCGGAGCCGACGCAGAGACATCCAGTTGATAAATCGCCTCGGAAGATTGTAGCTCAATGTCACATTTTTGAGACGTATATAAGAACCATCATACAACCAGCGGGAAGATGTGCGATTTCCGTTCCCCATAAACAAGCGGGCTTGCGGTACGTTTGTTTGGTCACCGGGTTTTTGCCACCGGTTCATCTGATCGGCAGTCTGATTATCAAAGTAATTGCCGTTAACAGATTGGTAGACCCCGGCGGCATTATAGATCTTGTTTCCATACACAAACTGGAACAAAAAGCTCAAATTTAATCCTTTATAACTGATATCATTGGAAAAACCACCGGTAAAGGTCGGATTTGGATTTCCAACAACTTGCCGCTGCGCCTTATTATAATCGTTGGTGGTTTGATTACTACCGGATTTAACATAATAAAGAGCATCGCCGTTTTTGGGATCTACTCCGGCATATTTTACCATATAAAAGACACCGATCGGCTGACCTTCCATCGCGCGGTTGATATCTCCGATCACCTGTCCGCCCAGATTGGTGATTACATTTTTGTTACCCGAAATATTAAATCCACTCGTCCAGCTCACAACCCCTTTGATATTTTGGTAATTCACAGAAACCTCATATCCGGTATTTTTGAGCTTACCTACATTTTTCGTGACTTGTGAAAAGCCGGTTGTCTGCGGGACATTTACATTCAAGAGCAGATTATGGGTTCTTTTAATGTAATAATCGACGGTACCACTCAACCTATCATTGAATAAGCTGAAATCCATCCCGAAATCCAACTGAGCAGTCGTTTCCCATCTCAAATCGGGACTGGCAAGTTGAGTCGGAGCGATACCTGAGAGACCGGCGTAATTGGTTCCGCCATACAAACCACGGGAGTCGAAATTGCCGATATCCGAGTTACCGGTCAGACCATAACTGGTACGTAGTTTTAGATTGCTCAGTACTTTCAACCCTTTCATGAACGGTTCATTGGTGACGATCCATCCAACCGAAGCCGCCGGGAAAAATCCGTATTGATTATTGACACCGAAACGAGAGGAACCGTCTTCACGGGCACTTAATGATACGAGATAGGTATCGTTATACTTGTAATTCAAACGACCGAAATAGGAGACATAACTAAAACCCGTTCCCGTACTCGATCCGGATGTGATCTTCGAAGCGCTGACCAGCTTTTTAAAGGAATTATTCGGAAAACCTTCACCCTGTACATCCGAAGTATTGATGATGGCCTTTTGATAACTCATACCCACTGTTGCATTAATACTATGGACGTTACTCAGCGTTTTTTGATATTTGAAATAGTTGTTCAGCGTATAATTCAGGTTTCTCAGGAATCGATAGCTTCCGAATCCCGTAGGATTACCGATCGTCTCTTTTCCATAATATCCTTCTTCGGTCTGATTGATAAGATCGAGGCCAAATTCACTACGAAATTTCAAAGAAGGCATGAAATTATACACGGCATAGGCATTACTTAGATTGTGAAATACGATTGTCCGATCCGATCCGTATTTTGCAGAAATCAATCCATTATAATACAACGTATTAGTGTTAAGCTTACCTGTTTTGGGATCGTAAACAGGAGATATCGGCGTCTGTGCATCCAACTGTACCGGTGTTGAAAATTGATCGTCATTAGAAA
Organism: Balneolales bacterium; assembly: GCA_035267005.1. Lineage (GTDB taxonomy): Bacteria > Bacteroidota > Rhodothermia > Balneolales > DATFMH01 > DATFMH01. The sequence goes on along the minus strand of DATFMK010000202.1, from coordinate 2,029 downwards.
CACGGTCATTTTGAGACCGGGCGAGATAGAACTTGGCTCCGAACGATAACTTCTTTGAAGCCTGATGATCAATATTTAACCGGCCGCTCAACAACTTATACGCATTATGCAGCACAATGCCCTTCTGATTGGAATATTCACCACTGGTAAAGAAACGGGTTTTGGCATTTCCCCCACTGGCCGAGACATCCAGTTTTTTGTAATAAGCCGTCTGAAACGCCTGATGGGTCCACAGCGTATTGTACTGTTTACTCGGATCGGTGTAGGTATTGTAGGAAAGCTGGTTAAAATAATTTTTCACATATCCGACATAATCGAAAGACGGATCGATTTTTTGCGAGTTTTTAGCCGCTTCCATAAAGAGCGTCACATATTGTTTGGCATTCAAAAACTGCTTGTAATGCGTAGGATGACCAATTCCTCCACTTGTATTGATATTAATCTTCGTTTTGCCGGCTTTCCCTTCTTTAGTGGTGATCAAAACCACACCATTGGAAGCTCTCGAACCATAAATAGCGGCCGCAGAAGCGTCTTTGAGGATTTGAATCGAAGCAATATCATCATAGTTAAGATTCGCAAGGGGATTGGTAGGTTCGTTCGATGCTTGTCCCTGACTCGATGATGTTACCGGGATACCGTCTATTACATACAAAGGCTGATTGCTTGCCGTAACCGACGAAGATCCCCGAATCCGTATTCTGATCCCCTGACCAACTTTTCCACTTTGTTGAGTGATAAAAGCTCCAGGCGTTCGACCTTCGAGAGCGGTTTGAAAACTGGTTACCGGTGTATTAGCGATATTACTGTCCTGCACACTCGTTATCGAACCGGTCACATATCGTTTAGATTGCGTTCCATATCCCACAACTACCACATTTTTGAGTTCCTGTGTGGACGTTTTTAATTGTACATTTATAGTGTTACTTGAACCAATCTTTTTCTGTACGGTTTCAAATCCCAGATATGAAAATATCAGCATTCCCCCTTTCGAAGGCACATCGAGTGAGTACGTTCCATCCGGAGCCGTAGCCGTACCATGCGTTGTTCCCTTTACCACGATATTCACACCGGGTAAAGAAGTTCCATCGGAAGCCGAAGTAACCTTTCCTGAAATGGTCCTCGTTTGAGCCAGAGCCGAACTCAAGCCGATAAACGATAACATTAAAACAACTAGTAGAGACTTCTTCATATTGTTTTGTTTCGTTTTAAGAATTATAGATTTATATGACTGACAAGCAGTAAGATGATTATATCTATGCCGCTTAATTTTAGTGGAGAAATGCCATACCTGGCGCGACTGATCGATTTTTTTTTGAGCAAATCTGACCTCACTTCTTTTGCACCGGATGTGTAATCTCAAAACAACAACCTTCTTCTTTTTTGAGCACCATCCCTCCGCTTAATATACCTCTATAACTAAATATTTATATTTTTAGATGCAATATCTTCACATACTTACGAATAGTGTGGCAGCGCTTTTTTTACAGTAGTTTACAAGCAGGTAAAATTCACTTTTTGTCCGATTGGCTTCTAAATTTAGATTTATTACACACATTTCGTCCCTGTCAATGGTCCTTTAAGAATGGATTTATATTTTGATGATTAATGAGTTGAGTCAGCCAATTTTTCCACAATGCTTCTTATTTTTAGTTCATTGATTTCAAATAGATAGCAATTTATTTTATATGGAATTTCAGCTTGAGATATTTCAGATTATTCACTTATCGGATATATAAATTATTAATTATTTAATCGTTTTTTATATAATTTATTTATGTATAATACTATATAAAATGAAATAATTTAGGAATTTTTCAGTATATACGATAATAAAGTTAATTTACATTTATACATTTTTTTACATCTCAAGAATGTAGGCAAACGTGTTTATATAAGGATTTTTTGAGGATTTGAATAATTAACCACGAGTAGCACGGAGCGTTTACACAGCGTTCACGGCGAAAAAGATATTGAGGCTGCGATTGAGGGTTGACGACGGACGACTGACCATCGACGACACAGAGCTGTT
>DATFMK010000201.1:0-8168 GCA_035267005.1 Balneolales bacterium | reverse complement strand
AAATGCTCGGATATAATAACATGGAACTTAAAGGCACGGATATTTCCGAAATATCGCATCCGGATGATGTAAAAGCGCACATTCTGGATTTTTCACAGCTGATTGACGGCAAACTGAAAAAACTTCAGATAGAGAAACGATACATCAGGAAAAATGGTAATTTGATGTGGGGTAAACTAACTACTTCCATCATTCGAAACGAAGAATTTGAAGACGATTCCTACGCTATCGATATGGTCGTCGATATCACAAAGCAAAAAGAAATGGAAATCGCTCTTCGCAAAAGAGAGAAACAGTATCGCGATTTATTTGAGAATGCGATTGAAGGGATCTACCAGAGTACCAAAGATGGACATTTGATAGCGGTGAATCCGGCAATGGCGACTATCTTAGGTTACAATACCACAGATGAACTCAAGCAAAAAGTCAGTCACGTCGGCCATCAATTATATGTCTCTGAAGATGACCGGAAGCGTTTATTGCAAAAACTAGAGGAAAACAGGGTTGCCAAAAATTTCAGAACGCAGCTTTACAAAAAGGATGGTTCGGCAATTTGGGTTTCCATCAGCACCCGATATCTGAAGTTCGACAATGGGGAAGAAATTATGGAGGGAACCCTGCAGGATATTACCCAGCAAAAAATGATTGAAAAGCGTCTTCACGAGGCTAAAGACAGTGCCGAAGAAGCCAATCGTTCCAAGTCGGAATTTCTTGCCAACGTGAGTCATGAAATTCGAACCCCAATGAACGCGGTGCTTGGTTTTACCGATATCCTTACGGAAATAGAAACCGATGCCCAAAAGAAGCAATACCTGAATGCCATTAACTCGAGTGGAAAAAATCTATTAAACCTGATCAACGATATTCTGGACTTGTCCAAGATAGAGGCCGGGAAAATGAAGTTGGAATATCATGTGGTCAATTTTATTAACGTCCTGGATGAGATTGAAAATATCTTCTCTCTGAAAATGAAGGAAAAAGATCTCAAATTCAGTTCCCATATCGATTCCGAGGTTCCTAATGGCATTCTTATTGATGAGATCAGAATTCGTCAGGTGTTGCTGAATCTGGTGGGTAATGCCATCAAATTTACAGATGAAGGGGAAATATCTATCAACATCAAACTCACGTCTAAAATAAATTATGATTCGGATTCTGCCTCTCTTGAAATCCAGGTTTCCGATACCGGAATCGGAATCCCCAAAGATCAGAAGGAATTAATCTTTCAGTCATTTCAACAGCAAAGTGGTCAGAGTAACCGTAAATATGGTGGCACCGGACTGGGATTGACTATCTCACGCCGGCTGGTTGAAAAGATGGGGGGAAAACTCACTTTAGAGAGCGAAGTCGGAGTTGGAAGCACGTTTATCATCAATTTAAAAGATATTGCGATCGCAGCATTTGATGAACCAATTGATACCGATTCGGGTGCGAAAGCCCCTATTATCTTTAAAGAAACCCTTGTTTTGGTCGTCGATGATGTAAAATTAAATAATGCTTTAATTCGTGAATATTTGAAAACAACCGGACTCGAAACCATTGAAGCAGAAAATGGTCAGGAGGCGGTTGATCTGGTACGTAAGCATCGTCCCGCTATTGTTTTAATGGATTTAAAGATGCCGGTTATGGATGGTTTTGAGGCTACTCAGATTCTGAAATCGGACCCGTCGACTTCAAATATACCAATCGTTGCATTGACCGCTTCTCTGGTTCAAACCGATAATAAAGATTTTGACCGCAACATCTTTGATGCTTTTCTGGAAAAACCCATTAACAAAAAGGCCCTAACCGACGAGCTGGCAAAATTTCTGGACTATCATTTGGATTATATTGAGGAATATGGTGAACAAATAACAACACCTAATAAAAAAGGAAAAGAAAAGGTTGAATTTCCCAATCATTTATCAGAACATAAAGAGGAGTTTCTGGAAGAGATTAAAGGTGATTTGTGGTCGGAATGGGAAAAACTAAATCACACGCTTATTATTGGCAAAGTACAAAATTTTATAGATCAGCTTGTCGATATTGATAAAAGGTATAAAATAGAATTATTTAAAGATTATACAGATGAATTACAATCTGCGGCTAACAGATTCGATGTTACAACATTAACTGTTTCGTTGCACAAATATCCAAATATTGTAACATCAATAGAAGAAAAAATGTAAGAAGTCTATGGAAAACCTTCTGTAATTGTACATAAACAATAATTTAATTATCCTGATAAGTTCGATTCATATAAATCTGAAATAAACAAATAATGGAAAAACCGCTCATACTCATTGTGGACGATGTTCCACAGAATATTCAGGTATTAGGTACGAATCTCCGTAATAAGAATTATGAAATTGCAGTTGCTCAAAATGGGAAACAGGCTCTGCAAGTTGCAGAAGAAATCTATCCCGATTTAATCCTGCTGGATATTATGATGCCCGAAATGGATGGATATGAAGTCTGTGAGCGACTAAAGGAAAAGGGTGATACTAAGGATATCCCGGTCATTTTGCTTACCGGGAAGACGGAAACCGAAGATATTCTCAAGGGATTTGAAGTTGGCGCAGCTGATTATATTACCAAACCCTATAACTCGGCGGAACTCCTCGCCCGTGTGAAAACGCATCTCGAGCTCAAACAATCAAGGAATGAGCTCAGAAAGAAAAATAACGAGTTAATAAAGCTTAATGAGCATAAAAACACCTTCTTTTCAATGGTTTCCCATGATTTGCGAAATCCATTAATGGGATTTTTGAATCTGGCGGAAATACTTAAAGATGATTATGATAATCTGGATGATGCCCGGGTTAAACAGTTTATCAATCTATTGTATGATGCGGCAGACGAGATGCAAAAGCTGCTCGGTAACTTACTCGAATGGTCTCGCTTGGAAATGGGAAAAATTCAGGTTGATCCGGAGAATATCGATTTAAACGAAATTATCACCAATAATGTCAACCTTTTCAAAACCAATGCGCGGGAAAAATCCATTACAATCAAGCAAAATACTGATGATGAGATTAAAGTGTATGCTGATAAAAATATGGTTGATGCCGTTATTCGTAACGTTCTCTCCAACAGTATAAAATTTACTAACGACGGTGGGATCATCAATATAACTTCAAATTCTAAAAACGGCAGTAAATATGTGTCCATTAAAGATAATGGAATTGGGATGCCTAAGAAAACTCTCGATAATCTCTTTTCCGTAAAAAATATCAATTCCTCCAAAGGAACCCGAAACGAAAAAGGCACGGGACTCGGTCTGTTACTTTGTAAACAGATGCTGGATCAAAATAATGGTGTTTTAAATGTCGAAAGTGAGCAAGGCAAAGGAACGAACGTACAGATTATATTACCGGCCAATAAGAATTAATACGTATTTAGCATGAATACGATATAATTTTAGACCTATTTTGTTTCATGTCCACGTTTGGAAAATCTCTCACCCAAAAAGCAGGTTCGACGATGACTCCTTTGAGAAATGTTTTTTAAATAACGTGAGGTTCGTTTAAGCTTATATTCTATCTACTTAATAAAACGTAACTGTTAAATTAGATTATTTTAGGACCACCGACAACCGACTATAGACGACAGAGATTGTGAAAAAATAACAATGTAAACGACAAAGCACCTTGATTTTTTAATTGTTTTTGAATTTTGTTGAAGAGCCTCTCTCCCTGTAGCGGATTTATCCGTAACAGGGAGAGCTTGTCCCGCATACTTTCGGGAGAATGAGAGTGGGTAAGCAGAGCGAAATTGAGCGAAGCACCTAAATTATTTAAGGCAATTGAATTTGACTTATATTTTTTCACAGCCTCGAATGAGAAACGCTCTGATATTAATTAAACATTATTTATTCTGAAAAACCATATAATCAACGTGAGTTCGAAATCGGAATCATGTTTTATGCATCAAAACAGCTCTCTGTCGTCGATGGTCAGTCGTCCGTCGTCAAGAATATGTCATATTTTCTCAGGTCGTATTCTCAATGTAATTATTACAACTCTGCAATTCTTATCCAAACCTCAAGTTATAAATACCTCTTTCTTTAACCCTGATTATTCACGTAAACTACAAGAATAAATAATAACGCTTTCCTCAAATTTGAGGAATCTAAAAAAAGCTACTAAATTTGGCCGTGCTCTGCGTTGAATTTAAAAATGCTTAATCAACGTACCATTGTACGTTTTATTCGCATTTTTTATTCCGAAAGCTTTCAGGACACGACTAAATTTCTTGGTGAATAATCCGGGTTATGAATATAAATTTATTGATATAAAATTCTTGTTCATTACTTAACGTGAATTCGATATAATTATAGACTTATTCTGTTTCATATCCACGTTTGGAAGATCTCTCACCCAAAAAGCGGGTTCGAGATGACGCCTTTGCGTGATGTTTTTTAAACAGGAACATCATCTTAACCCATTCGCGTCATTTCGACTAGTGGGGAAATCTTCAATGTAAAATATTCATTTCAAAACGCTGTTTTGAGAAGACTTTATTTCGATCTCACGTTATTTAATATCGAAGCCAAACAATGGATAATTAATTGGTACGTTATATTAATAACTATCACATCTAAATCTAAGCGTCATGAGAAAGTTTGGATTAATATTAATTCTCAGCCTATTAGTAACCGCTTGTGCCGGAAGCAGTCAAACAGCGAAAAAAGAGAATAATGAAAATGGGAAAAAGTCCGCTGCCATCAAGAAAGAAGACCAAAATGGGAAACAAAAATATAAACTGATTGTCCTGGACCCTTCCTTTGAAACCTGGTACGAAATGAATTGGAGTCCCGCGACGGAAAAAAATGAATCATATTACCATTATTGGAATGAACGTTATGTAACGGCGTGGAATTATAAAGCAAGTCATGCCGAGTATTCTTCATTTTTTGATAATACCATTAATTATGATTTTAATACTAACTACGGAATAAAAGTAGAAAGAAAACTTTATTACTATTTCAGATATGTTGAAACCCAATTGCATGTACCAATATTGGATTATCAACGACTCAACACGATCAATTAATTATTGCATATTGTAAAGCACAGCCAACTCAATATCAAAAATCACTGCATATTACTTTGCAAATTGTATTGTACCGCTTGTTTTAATTCCCGATAGGTCAGAGGTCCGGAATATAATACCCGATTTATGATAATTGTGGGTGTTTCGCGTAAACCAACTCTCATACCAAGTTGAACATCTTTTCTGATTAAATGCCGGACACTTTTATCTTGTTTTAAACGCTTATTAAAAGTCTTTAGATCATGTACTCCGGCCAAACGAGCCAAACTGTCCCATGGCTGACTGTAAAATTTATCCTGATTTTTGAATAACAAATGATAATATTTGCCGTAATTTCCTGATTTAGCCACACATATTGCTGAAATTGCCGCCATATCAGCCTGATGGTGCTGAGGCAGTGGAAAATTATGGACAATCACCTTGATTTGATTAGGATGTTCTTCGGTATAACGGGATAACACATCGGCAAAATGTTTACAGTGTGAACATTGGAAATCCACAAATTCAACAATAGTGATTGGAGCCTTTTCAGGACCAAATGTCTGTCCCCACGATGTGAGTGTATCCCATTCTGATTTACTTACGGTACGAACGGGTTCTGTTTTTTTTTCTTTCAACAGGTAAGCCTTTGGAAAAATAAAACCCAACATCATGAAAATCAGAATAGTGGTTAAAGAATAGAAGTGTACTTTATGCATTGATGTTTCCGTCATTTTTTACTCTCATTTTTTACTCTGTAATATATCATATTTAGAATATTTTGCCCGAAAACTTATTGATTTATTTTGAGAAGTCTATGCAAAACCGTTCTTTTGCCCAATCTCTGCATTTTCGTAATTTCGAAATCCTCACATCCCGAAAGCTTTCGGGATGCTGCATTTTCGTAATCACTCAAGCTTTGATCTTGAATAAAAGCCCTGGTTTTGCAAAGCCTTCTTTGTTTTTTATTGACTTAATTAAATGTGATTTTACGTTTTTTCCCTTTATAATTCACTATGGTTACCGATTTCATTCCAGCCGTTATGCTCATAAAGCGTCCGGAATCTGACAAAAATGATGATCCATAATAAAATTCTTCTTTTCGGATTGAACCATTTTTATAATGAATGATGGCATAGGCATCTTCCCGCTTTAAATGTATATAACAATGTTTCTCGTTTAACCTGTACATTTTTAACGGGCCTTGATTCTGACTTGCCGTCATTAAAATATTTCCTTTTGCTCCGATTAGTTTAACCAAAGCTTTTCCATCACCAGGAATATAAATGCCACTTTTATCCATTGGTTCTGACGTAAATTTACCATGACCGTTGCCTAATAAAAGTAATCCATTAAAGGCATCGTAATCACCAATCTGTGGTTCGATACCGGATTCATTTCCATTTAAAACCACATCTAAATGACCGTCATTATTAAAATCACCGGTAATCATTCCAAAAACCGGTGCGAATTGTGCTTCTATGGGTAAAGGTTTGATGGAAAATTTTCCATGTCCTTCGTTTTCTATAAGACAAGTTTGAAACATATTTGCATGATAGGTCAAAGCATTTTTCAAATCGTTTTTATTCAGAATATCATGAATTGTGGCTTTGCCAAACGAGTGATCCGTCGTAAATTTATGACTTATTTGCAATAATTGATGGGCAAGAACATCTTTTCTCTCAACCGGGTATTCTTTCTTTTTTCCGTTCGAATCAGGGTAATATTGAGTGATTATTGCTTCATATAATCCATTATGGGCAAAGTCATTCGCATAGATGCTTACCGGATATTTATCAGAAGCCTTATAAAGAGAATTTAAACCCAGGTTACCAACGATATAATCGGTTCGGCCATCATCATTAAAATCACCGCCAACTATACTATTCCACCAACCGATCTTATCTCCAATACCAGTCTTTTTCGTTATATTGACGAATTTTCCATGCTCATTCTCTAAAAAAGTGACCGGCATCCACTCTCCGCTAACAATCAAATCAGGCCAGCCATCATTATTGAAATCGGTCCATAACGCATCTGTTACCAAACCGATATGTATGAGTGGCTTAGCAATCGATTTCGTTACATCTGTAAATTTAACCTGACCATTTTTCGTATCATTTCTTAAAATATGGCTGGTCACCGCAGATGGATAATGACCTGGTGCAGCCCGGCCACCGACAAATAAATCAAGATAACCATCATGATTATAGTCTGCCGCTTTAACACAAGAGCCACTTTCATGTATCGGTGGCAAAGCATTGGGAGCGTATTTAAATCTTCCATGACCTTCGTTAATATACAATCGATCTTCATAATTTTTGCTGCCTTGAGGATTCTCATCACTGCCACTTACAATGAATAAATCCGGTAAACCGTCGTTATTAGCATCGAAAAAGAGAACCCCTTCATCTTCCTGTGATTTCTCATTTCCACTTTTACCCGGTAGCATATCCTTTAATACAAATTTTCCGTCTTTCTGCTGTAATAAAAATTTTCCTTTATGATGATAGGAACCGCCAATGAAAAGATCCTCTTCCCCATTACCATCAACATCTCCAACCGCCAAACCCGGACCATATTGAGAGAATTTGTGGGGCAACACTCCCTGTAAATGAAAATCATTGAATTTATTTTCTTTTTGAACATAACGAACATCACGATCCTGTGTGACATCCGTAAAAAATGGTTTTTGTTTTAATTTTTTAAAAACTGATTTTGGAGGATTTTTATCTTTTGCATCATGTTCTTTGGCAGTCAATATTTGATCAGCTTTTATATTTTCCCAAACCTCTTTCTTTTGGTCAGGCCAGGAAATAACTAAAGAATCAATATTTGTGTACTTACCTAATCCAAAATGGGCCATATCCTGCACACTTGAAAGATATCCCCTGTAGAGTGTATTATAGTAAGTTTGATGTTTTTGACCATGATCATAATAAATATCAGCAGTAGCGTCTAAGCCAAGTGTATTTTTTTTATTTCCTCTAAATTTAACCTCGATCCAATGATTGTTAGCTTTGTGATTATTATTGGCTGTATTTTCATAAACAAACGCCTTACCATCGATATTATTCACAATCATATCCAAAGCACCGTCATTATTCAAATCAGCCCAAACCGCACCATTGGAATAGGAAGGCTCATCAAGTCCC
>DATFMK010000200.1:0-4889 GCA_035267005.1 Balneolales bacterium | reverse complement strand
ATAAATCATAAGTTTGTGAAGTATTCGTTGGAATCAAGGAATTAGACTAATCGGTCGATCAAAAGTTTTTTTAACATCGAAGCCTAAATGATTAGAGAGCAAATGTCCTCCCTAATGTTAGGTAGGATAAAGGTGGGTAAGATCGTGTTGGAAATTATTAATTCATTTATAAGGGAAAAAAAGTGGAACATTCAGTGCCAATGAGGGAAACCCTGCCTTTAAAGAGCTCTTACCCACTCCAGCTCTCCCTAACAATAGGGAGAGGGTATGCCTCGAGGTGAGATGAGGGTTTCGGGAATTCAAATAACGTAAATGAGTTCGCTCTAAAAAGCCCCAGAACTGATTTTGGGGCCTTGATTTTGAGCCATATTCAACACTTTTTTTAGGTAAAAACACCTTTTTAGAGTAGACTCATAAATCATAAGTTTGTGAAGTATTCGTTGGAATCAAGGAATTAGACTAATCGGTCGATCAAAAGTTTTTTTAACATCGAAGCCTAAATGATTAGAGAGCAAATGTCCTCCCTAATGTTAGGGAGGATCAAGGTGGGTAAGATCGTGTTGGAGATTATTAATTCATTTATAAGGGAAAAAAAGTGGAACATTCAGTGCCAATGAGGGAAACCCTGCCCTTAAAGAGCTCTTACCCACTCCAGCTCTCCCTAACAATAGGGAGAGAGTTTGTATGGAGGTGAGATAAGGGTTTCGGGAATTCAAATAACGTAAATCATATGTAATGAGAAATATTATTTCGAATCGAAGAATTCGATGGAGTCCTTCTTCAGAATTACAGATTACAGGGATGTAGGGTAAGAAACACTTGCCATTTCCAGTAATGGCAATGAATAGGTAACAATTCCTAAAACGTATTTTCGATTAGGAATGAATTAAGGTTGCTAAAGCCCGAATGGGCTTAAATATGAATAGCGCTGGGTGAAAACCCGGTGAAAAAAGCATGCACCCCAATCCCAAAGGGGTTGAATTATTCGGAAAGAAGCCCAAAAAAAATGGACCCCACCTGTTCAGGTGGAGCCCATTTATAACTACTTTACTGCAATTTCTTTAGCATCTTCTTGGCTTCCTTGATATATTTCGGATCGTCCGGCGATTTGGGACTCAACGACAGAAGCTTATTCAAGGTTTCGATGGCCTTCTGATCCTGATCTTCTTTCCTGTAGACAATGGCGAGATCACGGTAGTATAAAATATTACTACCATCATATGTAATAGCTTTTTTATAATCCTCTATGGCATTCTTGTCACTCGCACCCTTTGGGAGGCCTCCGAAAAGCAAATTGGCCGCCATTCGTTCGGCAAAATTCAGATTGGCCACTTCATAATTCCATCGGCCTAAAACATGCCATGCACCGGCATGTAATGAATCATATTTCAGAGCCTGTTCCGCATAATGCTTAATATCGTTAGAAGCGGCAACCCTGGCCTTGGGACCCGAGATGAGTGCCATACGTCCCATAGCCACTGACATCACAAAATTCGATTCCGTATCGCGGGAATTTACTTTCAATGCCCGTTCCGCAAGATCCTTGGCCTTGTGAAAATATTCCTTCTGTTTGTTTTTGTCTTTGAAACGGTTACCAATACGGGAATAGAGAAAGCTGGCATTCCAGAGCGCTTCATAATTCGTGGAATCAATCCGTAGAACTTTCAGATAAGTATCCAGAGCCTGTGGTTCGTTATAACTTTCTTTAAGCTCTCTTGCATTTCTTAATAAATTTTGTTCTTGTGAAGTATCCTGTTGGGCAATGGCGAATGTAAGTGGATAAAAGGCCAGCAACAGCAATATGAATAGTGTTTTCATAAAGTTAGGAATTATAGCATTTTACAAATAGTTTATCATAGTAATAATTTAATAAAGAAATAATGATTTAATGAAGCGAATGTATCCTAATATTAATTTTTATTATATATATGTTTATATTTAAAATATTAACATGAACTAATGTTCAGAAAAACTTCAAAGGGCTAAAAGAAACTATAACTGTTATTCATTTATTCTTCACAAAAGTGAATTATATTTTTTAGCCAAAAGAAAGTTACTTGCATGCTATTACAAATGGAATGGAGATGATATGAATGCAATGTTGTCTTATGCTAAGCAATATAAGAGAGAGAATAATTAAAGCTTGAATTTAAATCCCTCTATAGACCATCCTACAGAGATAAAATAATGGGAAAACAAAACGAAATTAAAGAAGTAGTTACGATCCGGTTTGCCGGCGATTCCGGTGACGGAATGCAATTAACCGGATCCCAATTCACGAACACCACCGCATTAGTTGGAAATGATTTAAGTACATTTCCCGATTTTCCAGCTGAAATTCGTGCTCCTGCCGGGACCGTACCCGGAGTGTCTGGATTTCAAATACAGTTTGGAAGTAAGGCCATATATACGCCGGGAGACAAATGTGATGTTCTTGTGGCTATGAATGCTGCCGCGTTAAAGGCTAATCTGAAACATCTGAAAGAAGCCGGAATCATCATTGCAAATATTAGTGGCTTCGATAAGCGGAATCTATCGTTATCTAAATACGACGATGCGAATCCACTCGAAGACGGTTCTTTGACCAATTACCAGGTCATCGAGGTCGATGTTACCAAACTCACCAAAGAAAGTCTGGCCGATAATGATGTGACCCCCAAAGATGCTGAGCGCTGTAAGAATATGTTTGTACTTGGTATTCTTTACTGGATGTACAATCGGCCTTTGGAACCGACAATCAATTTCCTGCGAAATAAATTTGGTAAGAAAAGTCCTGAAATTGCAGAAGCCAATATCAAGGCGTTGCAAGACGGTCACCGTTATGGTGAAGCTACCGAAATTTTTACCGTCAGGTATGAAGTTAAACAAGCCAAAATTGAAACCGGTACTTACCGGAATGTAACCGGAAATGATGCCACCGTATTAGGTCTTGCTGCGGCCGCTAAAAAATCCGGATTGCGAGTATTTTACGGATCTTATCCCATTACGCCTGCTTCGGATATCTTGCATGGATTATCCAAGTTGAAAAATTATGGCGTTATGACTTATCAGGCTGAAGATGAAATCGCCGCGGTTAGTTCCGCCATTGGTGCTTCTTTTGGCGGAAGCCTGGGGGTGACGGGTAGCTCCGGACCGGGTATCGCATTGAAAACCGAGGCGATTGGTTTGGCAGCAATGCTGGAATTGCCTTTGGTAATCATGAATATTCAGAGAGGGGGACCGTCAACCGGGCTACCGACGAAGACCGAGCAAGCCGATTTACTTCAGGCTATGTACGGGCGTAACGGCGAATGTCCGATCGCTATCGTTGCAGCAAGTTCTCCATCTGATTGCTTCCATATGATTTTTGAAGCGTGCCGTATATCTATCGAACACATGATACCGGTGATGTTTATGTCGGATGGATATCTGGGTAATGGTTCAGAACCCTGGAAGTTCCCAACTTCTGATGACTTAAAGGAAATCAAAGTCGCTTTTGAACCGGCAAGAGTGGAAGAAAATGCTGAGAAGTTTCTACCTTATGTTCGGGATGAAGCCCTGGTTCGTCCGTGGGCGGTGCCTGGGACAAAAGGTTTAGAACACCGCGTCGGGGGATTGGAAAAATTCAACGAAACCGGAAACATTTCATATGATCCTGAAAATCACCAATACATGGTGAAATTGCGTGAGAAGAAACGGGATCTGATTGCGGAAGATATTCCCTTACAGGAGGTCGACAACGGTAATGATCATGGTAAGTTGTTGATCTTAAGTTGGGGATCTACCTATGGAACCATCAAAACAGCCGTTCACGAAGCAAGAATAGACGGATTGGATGTTTCTCACGCGCATTTAAAATATTTGAGTCCGTTTCCAAAGAATCTTGAATATTTATTGAAGGGATTTGACAAAGTATTGATTCCTGAAATCAATAATGGCCAATTAGTAAAGTTGATCAGGGATAAGTTTTTGATTCCGGCAGAAGGATTTAACAAAATCAAAGGTCTGCCGTTCACTGTGGGTGAAGTAAAAGAAAAAATTACCGAAGTCCTGCAAACATCCTGAATTTATCATTAAAGAGATAGAAATATAATCGAGCTATGGAAATTAAAGATGCTCAAACCAACATATTAAAGAATGTAACCGCAGAGAAGGGTAATGAAACCGAAATGCCCAAATATTCCAGCAAGGATTTTTCGTCAGATCAGGACGTTCGCTGGTGTCCGGGTTGCGGCGATTACACGATCCTGAAACAGGTTCAGAATCTGATGCCGAAAATTGGCGTGGACAAAGAGGACATCGTATTTATCTCAGGAATCGGTTGTTCTTCCCGTTTTCCGTATTATATGGATACGTTCGGGATGCACTCCATTCATGGACGCGCACCTGCTATCGCCAGCGGTCTGAAAGCTACTCGTCCCGAACTCAGCGTTTGGATTATTACCGGTGATGGCGATTCGCTTTCTATCGGTACAAACCACTATGCTCATTTGCTGCGCCGTAATATGGATGTGAATCTCCTTTTGTTCAATAACGAGATTTACGGGCTGACCAAAGGACAGTATTCTCCGACTTCTCATGAGGGTTCGATAACCAAATCCACTCCTATGGGGTCTATTGATCATCCTTTTAATCCAGCAGCAATTAGTCTGGGTTCGGATGGCAGTTTCGTAGCACGGGCGATGGATCGTGATCCCAAACATTTGCGGGCCATGATGCAACGTGCCAATGAACATAAAGGGACTTCAGTAGTGGAAATTTATCAAAACTGTCTGGTATTCAATGATGGAGCTTTTGGAATTTATACGGATAAAAAATCCCGGCCGGAAGAAGCTTTATATCTTGAAAATGGAAAACCGCTGATTTTTGGTAAGGAGGAGGATAAAGGAATTCGTCTTGATGGATTAAAA
>DATFMK010000199.1:0-4136 GCA_035267005.1 Balneolales bacterium | reverse complement strand
CCATCGAGTAAATCTATAGCTGGAATAACTTTCATTGCTCTGATTTGATATCTGTGTTTTTAAAAAGGAATAAGTTAACGTGAAATATCCACGAGTACCAATAAAAAAGCTGCCGGCCTTCAGCGTTCAGCTCACAGCTCTTTGAAACCGGGGACTCCTCAGGAGTTGTTTTTTTAGTGAGAGATATTAGAAAGACCTATAAAGATTATGAGCTTTTAAGCCATTTCTCACATTGATATTTTTAACCCGGATTATTCACCAAGCAATTTTGTCGTGATCAAGGCGCTCCGAAAGCTTCCGGAGCAATGCAGAGTACGGCCAAATTTCGCGGTTTTTTTAACGCCCTCAAAATCGAGGATCGTTTATTTTTTATACGTTATTTAATTTACAGTTAGGTATGTATTACTTCTTATTGGTTACGTGAATCATTCGGGATAAATCAATAGGAAACATATAGCAACGTTTCTTATCTCAAACTCACGTTAAACACATTATCTTAAAAAGACCATTTAATTCTTCCGTACAAAATATTCGGAGTATTTAAAACCTGTTCTAATGGTTTATTTCGGAGGATTTGCGCCAATACCAGAAAATCGATGTTGTTTGTCACAGAAACACTTACCTGTGGTATCAGGATGACCAGCTTTTTGGATGTGCTCGTGATTCCCGATAAAGTTGCGGTTATGATTGGTGTGATGGGATAACGGACTTCTCCGAAAATGGCTGTCCGCGCAATGAACAAATTGGTAGGGGAGAGCGAACTTTGCAAGATAATAGCCGGATTCATATAATTATGCCAATTTCCATTGAAAAGGAATTCACTATAGAGATATAAAGAATTGGGAAACGAGTAATCCAGTGAGGTGCTCGCGACCAAAAAATCATCATTAACATTACTAAGAGATTGAAAATACGTGAATTCGCCTTTGAAACCGGCATCTTTAATCGGACCGGCCCAGCCGCCTCCAACAGCCAAATAATTCTTATAATATCCTGCCAATCCCTGAATATCGTATTCTCCGACATGTTCTTTGGCCAAAAACGCTCCGATTGATTGTTTAAGATTCCGTTCCGGTTTAAAAGCCACTTCATAACCCGATGCGAAACCGGTAAAATATTGAAAACGAATGGCATCGGTGCCGGGACGTTCCTCGTAATCAAAATCGAGATAGGAATAGGCGTTAAACAAATCATTGGGATTCCATACCAATGTTCGTCCCCAGTTGATTCGCTGACGGCCTACATCCAGCTCCCAGTTATTCGTATAATATGTTGAATACAAACGATCGATTTGGGTGTTTAATAAGTAACGATGGGTATTGATGAGGTTCCAGGAAAGATTAACCAATCCGTTATCCTTACTTTCCAATTGGGCGAAACCGGGTACATGGCTAACCGAATATCCATAAAAAAAACGTGTTCTGAGATCAGCTTGGGCTGTCCAGTTAGGGGTGATGGTCCAATGTGTATTAATACGATTGTGAACCAGATTGTCATAATGGAAAGTGTTAAATCCATTATCAAAATTTAGGCTTCCCAATTCTTTTAAATAACCATCCATCTTCATGAAAGATCCCATGTGGATAGATTGAGCCATGGTGGTTGAATTCAAACCCATAAATAGAAATAACAAAAATATTGAGATAAAATATTGTTTAACGCGTCTCATCTTTAATAATTTTTCCGTCTTCCAGTGTTACGATTCGTAACGCCCGATCGATAACACGTTGATCGTGCGTGGAAAATATAAAGGTAATATGTTCTTCCTGATTGAGCCGGTACATAATGTCCAACAGGTTAGCGGTGGATTTTGAATCCAGATTAGCCGTCGGTTCATCCGCAAGCACAAATTTGGGTTTAGAAGCCAATGCACGAGCGACCGCCACCCGTTGTTGTTGTCCCCCCGATAATTCGGAAGGGCGGTTATTCATCCGATCTTGTAAACCAACAGATTCCAATAAAGATTCTGCCCGTTGACGATATTCCGATTTTGCTCGACCCTGTAGCTGCATAATGAACTCCACATTCTCAAGAGCTGTGAGTACGGGAATAAGATTATAAGCCTGAAACACAAAGCCGATATGACGGAGGCGAAACGAGATTAAAGCACTGTCGGAAAGCGTGCCCAAATCGGTTTCATCTATGATGATTTTACCTTCTGTCGGGACATCAAGTCCTCCTATAATATTTAATAATGTTGTCTTTCCCGAACCGGAAGGACCTACAATAGATGTGAATTCTCCTTTTTCCACATTAAGATTCACCCCATTGAGTGCGTTTACAGGAACGCTTGTTTCGGTATAGGTCTTGGTAATATTGATCGTGTGTATAATGGACATAGTTTAAATTTTTCTGATTGCTTGAACCGGACGTAATCGAAGTGCTTTAATGGCCGGATAGATTGCGGATAATAGCGCGGCGGCAACCATCATAAGAGCAATATGGAAATAGTAGATATTATCAAGAACCGGATAAATGATGGATCCATAGCCGAACTGACTCAATCCTCTGGCAACCATGCTTAAATTGATACCGTATTCACCGGTAATATGAATGGTCAGCCAGGAGAAGAAGATGCCAAGTGGCGCACCGATGAAACTTAGGAAAAAAGTCTCGGAGACAATCATCAAGAATACTCGTTTTTTATTCATTCCTACAGCCATCAGCATACCGAGTTCTCTTGTTCGTTCTAAAATGGCCATGAGCATAGTATTGACAATCCCCAAAGCCAGTGCCAAGACGAGAATCGTCATGAAAATATAAATTTCCAGTTTGATGGTGGAATCTAATAATCGAAGTTCAGGCGCCACTTCCTGCCAGCTCTGTACGGATAATCCGGGCAAGGTCTTTTGAATTTTTTGAGATAGAGCAAGATCCTTTTCTGCATCACCTGTTTTAATGACAATTTCGTGAATCAGATCATGCGTGCCTAACAGATTATTCAAATCACCGGATCGTACAAAAACATGACTTTCATCATAGGTGTTACTGCTTGTCTTGAAAATCCCCTCAATACGAAATGCGGATGCGGTGATGTTATTGGCCGTATCTTGAAACGTCAGAACGATTTTAGAACCCAAATGCACATTGAGTCGTTTGGCTAATGATTTCCCAATGACCACCGGAAATCGTTTAGCGCCTTTGAAAAAAGTCCCTTCAACCAGTTTGTGTGGGAGTCGTAAAACGGTAGATTCTTGTTGTGGTTTAACACCAACAATGGAAGTCCCATATGAATTGGTACTGCTCGAAGCCAATCCGGTAGCGATCGTATGACCAATAGCGGCAATCACTCCCGGGGTCTTTCGTATTTGAGATAATACGCTGTTGCCGTTAGGGATGTATTCGCTAACTTTTCGGTCGTTATTAAAAGCGGGTGTGTGAATTTGAATATGTCCGGTATACGTATCCAGCTGATCGTGAAGTCTCTGCAGACTCATCCCGTTGGTAAAACCAACGATAAAAATACCGGCCCAAATACCTAACATGACAGCAGCGATAACAACACTGCTCCTGACAGGATTTCTCCAAATGTTTTTCCAGCTTATTTTAATTATCGTCCACATGAATATTTATTTTATTTTATGGTCGGATAGCCGTATTAACTTTGAGTCGGAACGTATACCAAATGGGATAGAGCGCGATTAAACCTGTCATCCCGAAAACAATCATTGCCTGATCGATGAGGATAAGCGGATCGACTGAGAAGGGAATAATGGGTTCCATGCCAAATTTTTCAATCCCCCGCGCCAGATCGCCGGTCAGATATATAGGATGAATATGGAAGTACCAAATAACGGGCAGACTTATGAGTATTCCAGCTAAAGCTCCAATCAATGCCATAAATAAAGATTCGATAAAGACGTTGAATCCGAGTTTAAAGCGATGCATGCCAACAGCGATCATAATACCCAATTCATACTTTCGTTCGGCTGTCATCATCAAAATGGTTCCCAGGATACCGAAACCAACGATCATATAAAGAACCATGAGCATGATGAGTCCTCCGGCATTATCGGCTTGTATGGCCTGAACAAGTTCCGGCATCATTTTTTGCCAGGTCATGACTTCATAATGAGAAGGCAATTCTTTTCGTAAATTTTGGGTTACTTGCGGGACTTCATCCGCTTTTTGTAATA
>DATFMK010000198.1:0-11045 GCA_035267005.1 Balneolales bacterium | reverse complement strand
ATCATAAAATATATTATAATAATATTGTATACATCGTCACTTTTTTTATACATATAATTATATGCAAAATATCATAATAATATTTTAACAAATTATGTATTTTTATACGTCAAAACATTCAGCGATATGCATTGATATTGTAATGAATTAATTAGGGCAGCATTATAGTTAAAGAAAAAGCGCTTTTAATTAATGATCTAACTTATTTTGGTTTAAAACCTGATTTTCTGCTTTTAATTGATTATAATTTTACTGTTTGTCGCGTAAGGAAAAGTTACCAATCATCACGAAGGAGCATTATTCAATGAAGCACGTCTCAAAAAAAGTTACTAAAGGTCTGTATAAACCGCAGCAAGAACATTCGAATTGCGGTGTTGGGATTGTAGTGAACTTAAAAGGTAAACAAACACACCGATTAGTGGAAGATGGTTTCCGGATACTGGAAAACCTTGATCACCGTGGTGCGAGGGGAGCCGAGGAAAAAACGGGAGATGGTGCCGGTATGATGCTCCAAAAGCCCCATGATTTTTTCAAGTCTATTATTCCGGAACTTGGTGATTTTGACAGTTATGGTGTCGGTCAGGTATTCTTCCCGAGAGATTATAAAAAACAAATGGCTCTTAAGGAGGTCATGCAGGAAGCCGCTCGCAAAGAAAAGTTTAATATCATATGCTGGAGAAAAGTGCCGACCGATAATACAGGACTTGGTAAGACGGCACTGCATATGGAACCTGCTGTTTTTCAGTTTTTTGTAGAACCTATTAAACCCGTTGAACCGGAAAAACTGGATTCCAAGTTATATGTCCTGCGCCGTTTAATGGAAAAAGCTGTACGTCAGCGGGCTCTATGGAGCGGTGATCTTTTTTATATTTGTTCCCTTGACAGACGTAAAATTGTATATAAAGGACTTCTTACCTGCGCTCAATTGCGTTCCTATTATCCTGAATTGTCAAATTCAATGGTAAAAACGGGGTTAGTCATGGTTCATTCCCGTTTTTCTACGAATACGCTGGGTTCATGGGATTTGGCTCATCCTTACCGGGTTATTGTACATAATGGCGAAATAAATACATTGCAGGGTAATATAAACTGGATGAAAACCCGTGAACCTCATCTGGCATCCGAACGGTTCGGTGAGGATATCGAAAAAATAAAACCAATTACACCTGATATAGAGATTAGTGATAGCGCCGGATTTGATCACGTTCTTGAGTTGTTACATGAAGCGGGCAGAGATCTGCCGCACGCTCTTCGTATGATGGTGCCGGAAGCGTGGAATAAAGATGCTTTTATGCATCCAATGAGAAAATCCTTTTATGACTATCATTCTACGTTGATGGAGCCATGGGACGGACCAGCATTAGTTGCTGCAAGTGATGGATTTCGAGTAGCTGCTATTCTGGATCGTAACGGACTGCGACCTTGCCGTTATGTATTGACCGATGAAGATAAATTGGTCATGGCAAGTGAAGATGGTGTCCTCGATATTTTAAATGAACAAGTTGTAAAAAGAGGTCGTCTCAAACCAGGAGAGCTTTTTATGGCTGATACAATTGAGAAACGTATCATACCCGAAGAAGAAATTTTTGATGACCTTACCGACGAAAAATATGGGAAATGGCTGGATGAAAATCGTGTACGCCTTCCGGCATTGATGGATAAGAATGATGTAAAACTGGAAGATGAATTCGATTTCGATAATATCAGTACCTATCAGCGGGCATTTGGTTTTACATTGGAGTATCTGAACCGATTCCTGAAGCCCATGATTGAAGTACCCAAAGATCCGATTGGCGCTATGGGAGATGATACTCCGCTTCCTGTTTTCTCAACGCAGGATAAACCATTATTTACGTATTTTAAACAGGCATTTGCCCAGGTTTCAAATCCGCCACTCGATTATATTCGTGAGCAAATGGTAACCTCACTCGAAAGTCATATTGGCAGTAAACATAATTTGTTATCTGAATCACCTGAACATTGCCGTCAGTTGTTCGTCAAATCCCCAATTCTAACTGACGAAGAGATGGAAGTCGTCAGGGATATTGATGAAAATGGTATTCGTTCTTGTGTTATCGATATTACCTATCCGGCCGGACGTAAAATAAGGCGGGTTATTGAATTGATTCGTGAACGCGCTGAGGAGGCTATATTAAATGGCTGTGAAATATTAATATTGTCCGATCGAACTATTAGTCCAAAGCGATTGGCCGTTCCTTCATTGCTTGTTGTAGGAGCATTACATCATCATTTAATTCGCAAGAATCTTAGAACACGTGCCGCACTTGTGGTGGAATCTGGTGAGCCGTCTCTTGTTCATCATTTCTGTACCTTATTGGGTTATGGCGCCGATGCTGTAAATCCATGGCTGGCTTATCGAAGTATTACGAAACTGTTGCGGGAGGGGAATACCTCTGTAACGCGCAAAGATGCTTATCTCAATTACCGTAAGGCTGTAGAAGGTGGAATTCTGAAGGTTATGTCAAAAATGGGTATCTCGACTCTTGAGAGTTATAAGGGGGCTCAGATTTTTGAAACAATTGGATTGAATGCGGATTTTGTTCAGGAATATTTTACGGGTACCACAGCTAATTTATCAGGTATCGGATTGAGGCAAATTGAGAGAGGAGTCATTCGTCGCCACGAACAAGCCTTCAATAACAGAATTGCCGGTACCTTACCACTGAAAACCGGTGGTGACTATTATTGGCGAAGAGATGGAGAACAGCATCAATGGAGTCCACTGACGATTGGAAAACTGCAATACGCGGTGAAAGTTGATGATTATGATGCTTACAAAGAATTTGCGAAAGATATAAACGATCAAAACGAGCGTCAGTTCACAATACGCGGTATTCTTGATTTTAGGAAAAATGATCCGATTCCGTTAGAAGAAGTGGAACCGGAAGAGGAGATCATGAAACGTTTTTCGACGGGTTCCATGTCATTTGGTTCGTTGAGTAAAGAGACCCATGAAACCCTGGCAACCGCCATGAACCGTATTGGTGGAAAATCCGGTAGTGGAGAAGGCGGTGAAGAAGTCGAACGATTTGGTACAGAGCGTGAATGTTCTATGAAGCAGGTGGCAAGTGGACGATTTGGTGTTACAAGTGAATATCTTGCCAGTGCTAAACAGATCGAAATTAAAATGGCTCAGGGAGCCAAGCCGGGTGAAGGTGGTGAGTTGCCGGGCGGAAAAGTTGGCGAGGTCATTGCTAAAGTACGTTACACCATTCCAGGTATTGGATTGATTTCTCCGCCACCGCATCACGATATTTATTCGATTGAAGATTTGGCCCAGTTGATTCACGATCTCAAGTGTGCGAATCCGGAAGCTGATATTCATGTGAAGTTAGTAGCTAAATCGGGCGTTGGTACGATTGCCGCGGGTGTTGCCAAAGCAAGAGCTGATGCCGTATTGATTAGTGGTGATTCCGGTGGAACGGGTGCCGCAGTGAAAACTTCAATTAAATCAGCAGGCTCTCTCTGGGAACTCGGACTTGCGGAAGCGAATCAGGTCTTATTGGCCACCAATTTACGCTCAAGGATTCGTGTTCGTACCGATGGTGGTCTTAAAACCGGTAGAGATGTCGCTGTAGCGGCACTTCTGGGAGCTGAAGAATATGGATTTGGTACAGCCGCGTTGGTTACACTTGGGTGTATCATGCTTCGTAAATGTCATTGTAATACCTGTTCAGTCGGAATAGCCACACAAGATCCTGAGTTACGTAAACGATTTACAGGAAAACCGGAATATGTGATAAATTACATGAAATTTATTGCGCGGGAAGTCCGTGAAATCATGGCTGAAATGGGATTCCGGACAATGGACGAAATGATCGGTCGTGTTGATAAATTGCGTCCGAAAGAACTGGAGAAATCGAAAGTACCGGCATTTGATCTCTCAGCCTTACTGTATCGTCAGCCATCAGATGATAATCGTATCAAAACCAAGGAACAGAATCATAAACTGGACCGGAAAATTGATCATACGGTCATTGAAAAGGTGATGCCGGCTCTGGAGAAAAAAGAGCCGATTAGCCTCGATATTAATATTACTAATCGTGACCGGACATTTGGTACGTTGCTCAGTTCAGCGGTTACCAAGAAATATGGCATGCGAGCTTTGGAAGATGATACCGTAACGATAAATGCAAATGGAATCGCCGGACAAAGTTTTGGTGCCTTTCTTGCTAAAGGTATAACGATGAGATTAAATGGAGCCGCTAATGATTACGTTGGTAAGGGGCTGTCAGGTGGTAAAATTATTGTAAAAAAACCAGCAGAGAGTACCTTTGAGTCTTCTGAAAATATTATCATTGGAAATGTGACTTTATACGGCGCTACCGCAGGTGAGACCTATTTTAACGGTCAGGCTGGTGAACGTTTCTGTGTCCGGAATTCCGGAGCGATGAGCGTTGTCGAAGGAATTGGTGATCATGGTTGTGAATATATGACCGGTGGAACGGTCGTCATTCTCGGAGCAACCGGTAAGAATTTCGGAGCCGGAATGAGCGGGGGTGAAGCTTACATCTTCGATGAAGAAAAAGATTTCGAATCCCAAATGAATAAACAGCAGATTCATTTGGAATCATTTGAAGAAGAAAGAGATAAAGAACTTGTTAAGCGCCTGCTGGAAAATCATTACGCTTATACAAAAAGTTTGAAAGCAAAACGTATTCTTGATAATTGGGAAGAAAGTGTAAAGCATTTTGTGAAAGTAATGCCGGATGCTTACGCCAGAGTTTTCAGAGAAAGTATTGAAAAAGGCATTGATATCAGACAAGAACTTCCTCCAAAACATAAAGAAAGTATAGTAGCATGAGTGAGAATCATCCAGGCGGATACCTGAAGTACGAAAGAAAACCAATCGGAAAACGATCGCCAAGTGAGCGAATCCATGACTATGATGAAGTATGGAAACCGAAATGGGAAGTAGATCATCTAAAAGAACAAGGAGAACGGTGCATGGATTGCGGCGTCCCCACTTGTATGGGTGGCTGCCCGATCGGAAATATCATCCCCGACTGGAATGACTTGGTTCATCATGGCGATTGGAAGGAAGCATTGAACCGACTTCATGCAACTAATAATTTTCCTGAATTTACAGGTTATATTTGTCCTGCACCATGTGAAAATGCTTGTGTATTATCAATTAATGACAATCCGGTAACAATAAAAAGCATTGAACGTTCTATCGTTGATAAAGGCTGGGAAATGGGATGGATTAAACCCGAACCACCTAAATCGAGAACCGGATTCAATGTAGCCATAATTGGAAGTGGTCCGGCAGGACTCGCGGCCGCTCAACAATTAAATCGTGTCGGTCATCTTGTCACCGTGTTTGAAAGAGATGATACACCAGGTGGCCTCATGACATATGGTATTCCTGATTTCAAATTTTCAAAAAAACAGGTTAAAAGACGGATTGATCAGTTGACTGAAGAAGGTGTCCATTTTATGACTAATGCGGAAATTGGGGTTAATATTCCATTTGAACGTATTTATGAAGATTTTGATGCCGTCCTTTTAGCAATTGGCGCTCAAAAACATCGGGATATTCCTGTAGACGGACGAGATCTCGAAGGAGTTCATTTTGCTATGGATTATCTGATTAATGCCAATAGGCGTCAGGCCGATCGCGAGGTCGATAACGTAATTGATGCTAAAGATAAAAATGTTGTGGTATTAGGCGGTGGAGATACCGGTGCCGATTGTGTGGCAACAGCTCATCGTCAGGGCGCTAAACAAGTTGTACAAATCAGTATTAATCCCAAGCGTTCATTAGAACGGGATATACATAATCCATGGCCTGAACAGCCGCTTATTTACAAGAAAACATACGCTATTGAAGAAGGCGGTGAACAGGAGTTCAGTATCAATACGTTAGAATTTTTGGATATTAATAATGATGGTAAGGTAGATCATCTTGGTGCGGAACATGTCGAATGGACTTATGATGAAAACGGAAGTCGTGTAGATAAAAAGGTTCTCGATCCGGATATGAAGATTCCGGCAGATCTGGTACTGATCGCTATTGGTTTTTCGGGAGCAGAAAGTAAAGTGTTTAAAAAAAGTGGCTTAAAAACTAAAAAGGGTAAATTCCGGGCAAATAAAAAGATGATGACCAATATGCCAGGTGTTTTTGCAGCCGGGGATGCTCGTCGTGGCCAATCGCTCATCGTTTGGGCAATTGGCGAAGGTCGTGATGCGGCTCGAAGAATCGATGAATTTTTGATGGGATCAAGTAATTTACCTGCAAGTTTGCAAAGTAATAATCCGCCCGTAGATAAATTGCAGAAATAAAAAGTTGATAAAATAAGAAATTAAAAAATGAATGTGTCATTCCGAGGAACTCAGGGAATCTGACAAGGCAAAGTTTCTTTTATTGGTTACGATGCATGAAAAGGCAAACCAGCGTGGATAGATTCCTCTGCTGTGGTCGGAATGACACGTATGTTATTGTTTGATTACGCTTATAGCTGAAAAAGTATTTTTAAAACTTAAAAAAACAATAATAGAACGCGCATTTTTGCGGTTTTTTTTAGCCACAGTGGGCACGGAGTGTTTGCACATGGAAAGCACAGAGGGAATAAATAACAAAGCGCACCAATGTTTCATTGCGAGCCAATCATTAAGGGAAAGTTTTGAAGTATTGAACGAATGATTGTATGGGGCTGCCCAAAGGAGTGGGGGAGTTTGGCAATTCCTTGCCGTTGAATTCGGCTTAAGGATTAAATGCGGCAGGAGATTGCTTCGCACCATATGTCCCATTGATAATTCAATAAGTCGCTTTTCAATGGTATTTAACCTTTCCCATAAATAACGCTCGCAATGACACAGAGCAAGTTTTTTCTTAATTAAGGGATAGGGATGATGTATTGCACTGATTCAAAAACAAAATTCCAAAAAAAATTACATATAGTAAAAAATTCTTCTTTTATACTTAATCATAGAATCCTCAATTTAATTGTAGAAGGCTATGCAAAACCGTTCTTTTGCCCAATATCTGCATTTTCACGACTTCGAAATCCTCGAATCCCGAAAGCATTCGGGATGCTACGGTTTCGAAGTCGTTCAAGCTTTGATCTTGAACAATATCCCTGGTTTTGCAAAGCCTTCTTTTATACAATTATTATATATCAATGTGAATTCGACATAAGGAAATTACGGAACAAGAGTTTCAAATAAACGGATGATGATGGAGGCTGTGAAAAAACTATAAATCAAATTCAATTGCCTTAAATAATTTAGGTACTTTGCTCGATTTCGCTTTGCTTACCCACTCTCAATCTCCCGAAAGTATGCGGGACAAATTCTGCCTTTCATGGATAAATCCTCGACATGGAGAGAGGCTCTTCAACAAAATTCAAAAACAATTAAAAAATTAAGGTGCCTTGTCGCTTGCATTGTTATTTTTTCACAGGCTCGCTTGTGTACGATAGACCGTATACGATAGCTGTCCGGATGCTTTGAACCAGGTTTATAAATTAACGTGAGGTTTGGAAAAGATCCGG
This sequence comes from Balneolales bacterium, assembly GCA_035267005.1. Lineage (GTDB taxonomy): Bacteria > Bacteroidota > Rhodothermia > Balneolales > DATFMH01 > DATFMH01. The sequence continues at coordinate 3,528 of DATFMK010000198.1, read as the reverse complement.
AAATGTGAATACTATGAGTCAGTCGGACTTAAATAAATCTAATGCAAATTCATCAGATTTGGCCATATTCCACGCTCTTGAAGTTAAACAGAACCACTATTCGCCTCAAAAGACCCCGAAATTTGTCTCAAACTGACACATTTTCGTTATGGTTTTCTAAATCCGACAGCCTACTTGTCGTATCAAAAAAGGCAGGGAGTTTTGTTGCTGTAAAGAATATGCCATGGTGGCTCTTAGGGTTTTCTATGTTTGCTACAACTTTTTCGGACGATTAACATCATCTGCCTAATAAAAGAATTGCTATATATTCGAGTTGTTCCTCCATATGTTTTATTAACACTTGCCAACCTATTATAACGTTATCCTCTTATTTACGGTTCTAAGATCTTTCACCCAAAAAGCAGATTCGAAATGACGCCTATTATTATGTTTATTAACGAATAATAACGTCTTTGAGCGTCATTTCGAACGGAGTGCCTTCAGGGTAAAATATCCATATCAAAATATAGTTTTAATATGATTTTTAACTCGAACCTACATTATTTTAAACGGGTTCATCAGTTTTGACACCAGCTAAAAACTCTTTTTCGATTTCTTCCAGTGAGCGGTCCTTGGTTTCGGGTAATGGAAATATGGCGATCAACAAATAAAGGAAAACAAAGAATGCCAAGATAAAGAACGTGCCACTATAGCCGACAACACCAACCATAATCATGAATATAGCAGCCAGCCCAGCGGATACCAATGAGTTGGCAAACAACGCGATTGCCATACCTTTCGCCCGAATGGCTAACGGCAGAACTTCTGAAATAGCAAGCCACACTACAACGCCAGGACCGACAGCATAAAAGATAATAAATACCATAAAACCAGCCAAAGTGGAGTAACCTACCAACAACGACGGTGGGAAAAAGGCTTGCATGATCCCAATAAATAACAAAGAGATAGTAACGCCTGCGGTACCAATAATCAATAACGGACGCCGACCAATCTTATCTACCAGCGACATCGCAATGATGGTAATAACGAAGTTAGCCAATCCGATAACTGTGCTGCCGAGTACTGCCGTATTCAAGCCGGAGGCTTTGAGGATTGTCGTGTTAAACTGAAGCAAAACATTAATGCCGGTCATCTGGTTCAGAATACCAATTCCAAGCGCAAGTAAAAAGGCCTTACGGTATCCGGGTTTGAATAACAAAACCCAGGAACTACCTGTTCTCTTGTTTTCCTCTTCGATAACGGCCTTAATTTTGTTCAGAGCCTCATCCACATCGACATTATTCTGTATCTTCGCCAATACACTACGTGCTTCATCTGTGTCCCCATGTTGATACAGCCAGCGCGGTGATCGAGGAAGTAAAAACAATCCGCCAATCAGAAAAAGGACTGATGGTATCAAAGCCGTTGCAAACATCAATTGCCAGTTACCACTCGACTTTAAAGCATAATTAACCAGGTAACCTACCAGGATACCAAAAGTAAGGCATAATTGAAAAAGTGTTACACCGCGACCACGAAGACTCGATGGAGTTGATTCCGCCACGTAAAGTGGTACCACAATGGTAATGATACCGACCCCCACTCCCTGTATAAGGCGGCCAATCATGATATGAGCAAAACTGGTAGAATAGATCAGAACTATAGTTCCTATAATAAATACCACTGCCGACAAGTTGATTGAAAAGCGACGCCCAAAACGATCTGCAAATGGACCTGAAAAGAGTGTGGCCAGCGAGCCTCCTCCCAGCACAGCCGCAACAATAAGGGAAGCTTGGTTTGAACTGATGGCCAGGTCCTTTTTCAAGAATACGAGCGCCCCTGCAATAACGCCAATATCGAAGCCATAGAGAAAACCTCCAAGCCCCGCTATTGCCATGACAATAAGAATAGTTTTATTCATTTTCATTGTTGGACCCTATACTATTTCTATTTAATTATTATTGTTATAGTTATAAAAAGACTATGAAAAACCGTTATTTTGCCCAGTTTATGGTTTTGCGGAGCCTTCTTTAAAAGCATTAATGTCTGCAAATTATTTTAAAAATACCATTTCGAAGCATTATTATAGTAAATTTTATGTATAATCTCTTCTGGTAATCCTAACCCCTTAAATGTTCCATTAACGCGTGGAACGGACATCATTTCATTTGTTGTGAAAAATTTCCAGTCATCCAGCCATCTTTTTTTAATCGTTTTTCTGATTTCATCATCTGTAAAAGACTCATCATAAATGATATCGGTTCCATATAAAATCCGGTCCTGATATTTAACAAAAAAATCGTAAACTTTCTTCCAATCAGTTAAACATTGATATTCTAAATGGCAAACTCTTTCTGCCATATCCACAGCCATATTCGGAAATTCTTCTAATCTTTTGGCGATTTCATTAGTATCCCATTCCAGACTGGCAAGGTGAGCTCCTACAAATTTCATATTTTTATGTTTCTTCAGGACGTTATCCCGGGCATTTATTTGATCTTCGTAGGACGGCAATTCAGGGTGTTTGTACATATGATATTGAGGATGATTGGAATAATAATCAATATCCTGGTTTACTGTCATTTCTTTAACCGGCAACCAACAGTTTTTCGGTTCCCCCTGATGCCCCAGAAACGTTATTTCATTATCTTCCAGATATTTAAAAACGGGATCCAGTTTGGGATGATCGATCATTACTAATTGTCCATTTTTATCCCTTAGACTCATTCCTACATTTTTCCAGATCTTAATACCTAACGCACCATGCTCCAGATCTCGCTTTATATAGTCGATAGTAAAATCCACCCAGTCATCTGTATCCCAATTGCTTATCGGGAAGGTACCAACATGATATATACGTTGTGGATGGGAATGTTGCAGCTTTAAAATAATAGACTCTTGTTCGGTGATATCCGGGAAATCAGGAACGGAAGTATTTATTGATACTAAAGCAAAATTATTTGATTCAGCTTCGTTTATAAGAGCATCCCGATTGATATTATAGTGGATATGTGCATCAATTTTTTTAATCTCTTTAAAATTCATATACCTAAATTATTTTATACCGTTACAACTTTTAATTTATCCCCAACAAGTTTTTCTACTGAGGCTATCGCTTCCGGAAAAACAATACGTAAATCTATTTCCTCAGTTTTATTTAATGCCCGTTTCAATTCCCCCATAAACATATTTTTTATCTCCGTCGCGAAATTGATCTTTACAATTCCTTCTGAAATAGCTTTTTTCAACTGTTCATTAGGTACTCCTGATCCGCCGTGTAATACCAATGCAATATCCGGAATCAATTTATGGATCGATTTCAACCGCTCGATATCGAGATTGGGTTCTTTCGTATAAAAACCATGAGATGTCCCGATGGCCACTGCCAGGGCACTTATCCCGGTTTCATCAACAAATATTTTGGCTTCATCCGGATCGGTAAATCCGACTTTCTCTTTCGACTGACCTAATTTTGCGATGTAGCCCAACTCGGCTTCCACGTTGGCTTGATAATTTTGTGCCTTATCAACTACTTTTTTTGTGAGGGCG
>DATFMK010000197.1:0-6776 GCA_035267005.1 Balneolales bacterium | reverse complement strand
GGTTGTTTGTTGATCCCGCGCCCGGACCCGTTCTGGCAAATTATGGTCTGGAAGGTCTGCGTTTCATTGAACCTGTAAAAATCGGCGACACTATCCAGGCTAAACTTACTGTCAAACGAAAAACAACCAAACCCAAAAGGGAAGATGACCAATATGCCACCGGTGTCGTCGCCTGGGATGTGGAAGTCCTGAATCAACGGGAAGAGACCGTGGCAATATATACCATTTTGACATTGGTGAAAAGGAAAGAATGAAGATGATAGAAGGTAGAAGACAGAATAAAGAACAAATCGCTTATATCAGGAAAAAAAATAATGAATTATAAGGATAAGAATATTTTGAATTATGTTAGTGATACCACTGAACCAGCTCGGTCTTTTGAGGATTTAATAGTTTGGGAAAAGGCTCATAAACTTGTTTTGGAAGTTTATTCTGTAACTGAGAGTTTTCCTAAATCGGAACTTTTTGGATTGACTTCACAACTCAGACGTGCTATGGTTTCCGTCCCTGCAAATATAGCAGAAGGATTTAAAAAAACAGGGAAAAAAGATAAAATAAAATACTTAAATATTGCCCAGGGTTCGTTAGAAGAAGTGAAATATTATTTTATCCTCGCACAAGATTTGAGATATTCAGATTTCCATACATTAAGAGATGATCTGGAAGAAATTAGCAAAATGCTAAATTCCTACAAAAATAAGATAAAAAATTCTGACTACTGAATTCTACATTCTGATTTCTAAATTCTAAATACTATTAAACTATGCCTGAAAACGGAGAAATAGCAGTAGACATTGAAAACGGAATTTCCACTATTACCTTTTATCATCCTAAGGGAAATTCTTTTCCGGGAAAATTATTACGTGAATTGGCTGATCAAATAACAGCTGCCGGAGAAAATGATGACGTCAAAGTCATCATCCTCAAAAGCCGGGGTGACGGTGCTTTTTGTGCCGGTGCTTCCTTCACGGAACTGATCAATATTCAGGATTATGAGGAAGGCAAAAAATTCTTCATGGGTTTTGCATTGGTTATTAATGCCATGCGTAAATGTCCGAAGTTGATCATTGCCAGAGTTCAGGGAAAAACAGTTGGCGGAGGTGTCGGACTGGCTTCTTCAGCCGACTACACAATAGCACTCAATACCGCATCTGTCAAACTGAGTGAATTAGCTTTAGGAATAGGCCCGTTTGTCGTTGGACCGGCCGTAGAACGCAAAATCGGATCATCTTCTTTTGGCACCATGGCCATCGATGCCAAAAACTGGCGCAGTGCGGAGTGGGCCAAAGAAAAGGGACTTTATACGGAAATATATAATTCAACTGAAGAATTGGATAAAGCGGTTCAGGAATTAGCACAATCACTGGCTGAGAGCAGTCCGGATGCCATGGCGCAGTTAAAACGAGTGCTATGGGAAGGTACCGAAAACTGGGATGATCTGCTGGAAAAACGGGCTGAAATAAGTGGACGTCTGGTACTCTCTGATTATACCCGCAATTTCATCACAAATTTTAAAAAGAAAAATTAGCCACGGATTTTCGCAGATTTAAGCAGATGCCGGGAAAAGTTAATAATTAAGGACACAGCTGTCCAAAACGTTTTTGAAATTAAAAAATAATGTATAGTCGGCTTATTTTGGACGGTTTTTTAAAATTTGAACGATCAATCCCCCCAATGGAATAAAACCCCCTGAATCGGTTAGGAATTATTTATTTGTGACAGTTTATGGAAGCTTGTCCGGTACCAGTGACGTTTTCAGATCCGATTTGATAAAGAGGATAGGTAGATGGACCCCACTCCGGAAAAGCATGGAGTGGAGCCCATCGATGATATATCAAACAAATGGGTTAAAATTTAGGATGATTCCATTTTAAAATTTGATAAACCACGTAATATCATGATGACCATTCGCGGATGGGCTCCACCTAAATGGTGGGGTCCATCTATAAAAAGCTAGTAACGACTCTCCTGAGTTAATTACGTTAACATGAAAAGTCCAAATATTAGGGCAACGTACTAGCTTTTTCAGTATCGTTTTGGACAGATCTGAAATTAGATATAACATTTTGATTTGCTTGTATTCAATATCGAATTATTAAAATTCTGTTATTTTAAGTTTTCATTTACATATCTTATCAATGGCTATTAGCAGAAGGCTATGCAAAACCGTTCTTTTACCCAAAATCTGCATTTTCATGACTTCGAAATCCTCGAATCCCGAAAGCATTCGGGATGCTGCGGTTCCGAAGTCGCTCAGGCTTTGATATGGAACAAAATCCCTGGTTTTGCAAAGCCTTATAGCATTCAAACACAAAGAAATTATTTATCAACATTTTAATTTTTAAAAATGGAAATCGTTAATCTGGATAAAAAGTTTTCGTTATTTAACGAATATTGGCAACCCAAATTAGTAGGCGAACTAAACGGTCAGCATATCAAAATTGCCAAATTGAAGGGCGAATTTATATGGCACAAACATGACAATGAAGATGAAATGTTCCTTATTCATAAAGGTCAATTAATTATCAAATTACGAGACCGTGATGTTACTCTAAATAAAGGTGAATTTTTTATTGTGCCTAAAGGCGTGGAACATAAACCGGTAGCTGAAGAAGAAGTACATTTGATCATGTTTGAACCGGCTCAAACACGCAATACCGGTAATGTTGAAAATGAGAAGACTGTTGAGACCATTGAAAGAATTTGAATTACCCTTTATGCTGTAATTCGCGTTTAGTTCGAATAATATCGACAAAGGATAATTTAGTCAATAAACCGGTATCTTTTAAAGAATTTAAATAGCTGGCATCAATGCCTGAATTGTAAAATGCGATAAGTTCAGCAAAAGGATAACTCTCTAAATAACCGTATTTTTTCATTTCACTGAGGTAAGAAACGGGTATGCCTGCGTTATAAAAGGCATGTATCTGAAACATCTTAAATTGTTGGGAATATCCCGATATTGAAATGGCATTCAGGTACTTAGCAAAATTGGTATTTTTATCTTTTAGGGGTAAAGTGATACCAGGTAAATCGCTCACTTCAGGAGTTAAAAAAACGATTTCTCTTTTCTCAATTTTTTTTTGAGACTCATTTTGAATCAGTAAATTCTGAACGAACTGAAGACTGTCTTTTCCCCACTTAATAGACTTCCATTGTTTAAAATCGGTCGTTGCAACTAAAGCTAATAAAAGTATAATGGCAAACAGTCGAAAAAGACCTCCTCTATTACCACCATCATCATATTCTGTTCTACTCGCCCTATCAACATTCACTAATTGTCCCCGATCATCATTAGGATTCCGATCAAGTGCATTGACCAGTCTTCGTCGATATTTCTTTTCGCTTTTCATATTAGCACCAATTTGTATATCCTTAATATAAACATACCGATAACGAATTATTTAATATAACTCTTTATTTATAAGACTGCCTCACTTATAAAAAGGTTACATCATTTGACAATATTATTCTTTTGCTATCCTAAAATGGGTTGCCTTTTTTGCATCCCAACCTTTTAAATCATTATTAAAAATTTATAATCCTCTACCACCATTATGCTATTTTTATGGATTTATGTCCTATCAATATGACTAATCTTAAATTATATTTTTACACTCTTCCGGTATTCATATGAGTAAATCATTAATATACATGTAGTAATATGATTTCTATGTAAATGATAAATTCCTAAAACAGATTTCCATTAAAAAGGGTTACCATTTCACAAAAGGGGTTTATATGCTATTACGATTAATGGAACTGATCGTTCCGGAAGGTGCTTCTGATGAGATCGGACAAATTTTGGAGGATGACAATATTCTTGATAAATGGAATATTTCCTCAAATACACATCACACCATTTTTCGTATTCTTTTACCCGCAGAACATACCGAAAGGATATCCGATCTTTTAAGTAACCGGTTTTCACATGAAGAGGGTTTTCGAATTATTCTCTACTCTGTGGAAGCAACACTTCCAAAACCTGAAGAACCGGAAAAAGAAGCAGAAGAGCCTGCATTAACCACTGAAGAGGAAAAAAAAGAAAAGAATAGTGAACGAATCAGCCGGGAAGAATTGTACAATGATGTCACTGAAGGCACGCAATTAACGATGGTATACATTACTACCGTGATTTTCTCCTCCGTTGTAGCGGCGGTCGGGTTAATGCAGGATAATGTTGCAATTATCATCGGCGCTATGGTAATAGCTCCCCTTTTAGGTCCCAACGTGGCATTATCTCTGGCAGCTACATTAGGAGACTTAGAACTTGCTTTTCGTTCTTTAAAAACTAACATGGCAGGTATAATGACCGCTTTTTTAGTGTCCTGCATCATCGGTTTAATTATGCATGTAAATCCTGATATTTCGGAAATATCATCGCGCACAACTATTCATATCAGTGATATTTTAGTTGCTCTTGCTGCTGGTAGTGCAGGTGTTCTAGCGTACACACGCGGTGTTCCGGCAGTCATAATTGGGGTGATGGTCGCCGTGGCTCTTTTACCTCCGCTCGTAACTTTTGGGTTGTTGATCGGCGCAGGTTATTGGCTACTGGCTAAAGGAGCCCTGCTACTGACGATCACTAATCTTACAGCCATTAATCTGGCAGGGGTTGTAACATTTCTTGTCCAAGGCATTCGTCCCCGCAGCTGGTGGGAAGCAGAAAAAGCCAAAAAGGCGATTAAAATAGCACTCGCTTTTTGGCTTCTTCTTTTACTGATTCTTTCTATTATTATTCTCTATGGAAGTTGAGCTATAAACGGAGCTTTCGTTAGATCACATACTTCATTTCTATCTTAATGTAATCCACCATTACTTGATAGCAGCTTTTATATCATTAATACCCTCTTTAATATCTTTCCAAATGATCTCAGAATCGCCTTTCAACCTATCGTAAGTATCTCCGCTTGATTCTCTGATCTTAGCAAGCTTTTTCTCCAGATCCCTTCTTTTTTTCTGTAAATCTTTTGTCTTTTTATTGTAATTCTTTTGGACTTCTTTTGACTGTTTACTCAGACTTTTTTGTAAATCATCTATTTGTTTATTCCAATCCTTAAGTTGTGAATCTAATTTTTTAATATAATCTTCTCTTGTTGCCATAATAAGTGCCTCCAAATAGTTTTATGTCTGAAACTAGTTTCTAATTAAGCTCTAATAGTTCTTCTAAAAGCCTATGCAAAACCGTTCTTTTGCTCAATCTCTGCATTTTCTCGACTTCAAAATCCTCGAATCCCGAAAGCATTCGGGATGCTGCGGTTCCGAAGTCGCTCAGGCTTTGATATTGAACAAAATTCCTGGTTTTGCAAAGCCTTCTTCTAATGATAAAATAACTAATTGATATACATTTGTTTCGTTCATTAGTAAAACTTAAATCGCCTTTAATTCATTCCAAATAAAAAAAGGCGCTCATTCCTGAACACCCTTTTGCTATAACCATTTACAATTTTATTCCAATTCCTTAATCTTCTTGACATAACTTCGAATTCGACGCGCATTTTCTCCAATATCACTCACCCCTACCCGAGAAACGGAGCGCACATCGATCTTACTGCCCGTCATAACGGTATCAATACGCACTACAATATCATCTTTAAATCCGAACCATGGAATTGTTGATGTTGCTTCAATTCTGCCCTGTAAGGAATCGGCCGCATCAATTTTCCACCATTTCATTTCGTGAGCGGCTTGCAGGGCTTTATGATACGCTATCGATGGCTTTTGCTTCAGATAAAGTGGTTTTATGTCCGGATAATATTTGTGTTGAAGAGCCGCCGTTTTGGGTCCAGCATAAGTAGATTTATTCGGATATTTCGCCCGCATCGGCAAAACGGCTTTAAATTTTGGCGGCTTCACGGTATCCGTACTGATATCATGAATAGGTGGGGCCGACTTGGCTCTGTTATAGAAAAATAAAGCGGTACTCGTAACCGCAATGGACAATAATAATCCGACCACAGCATAACCCAAACCTCGTATATTTTTACTCGGTCTGGAAAAATAGAGACCTAAAATAGATATTAATATTCCAAACATGGACAAATAGGCACCCCACGTTAGCAATTTAAAAGCCAGTCCTAAACCCCATATTTTTAAATTATACCCAAATCCGGATATTGTGAACATTATTGCTGCTATTAAAGCAACTAAAAAACTTATTAATGCAATCTTGGAGTACGAATAACTCTTACTTGTCATATCTTCGTCATGCTCATCCATTCTGTTTACCCTTTGTTAAATGTGAAATTCAGCCAGTCTCACCTAAAATAATTCTATTTCATTCAATAACAGAACCTTATATGCTTTTTAAACATATAATGCAAATATTTCATTCAAACATTGTCAGGGCAAGTTGTTAATTAAGGCTTCTCCTAAACCATTGGAAGAGTGGCATAATATATTTTTAAGCTTTAAAATGTACTTAGTGTCATTACGATGCTCTTTTTGCCGAAGTGACTTTAGGAATCCCGATGCATGTCGGTACAATCTCCTATCGAAATTAAAGTTAGAAGCTGGAATAAACGGAAGGAGATTGCCACGTCAGTCGCATTCGCGCCTTCCCCTCAATGACACAGGAATATATTTTTTTCATGTTGTTTCGGGTTCTATTTTCGAAGATATAAGTTGAAGAAGAATTACACATTCGGATTTCAATCGTTGCATTCCCGTTTCAAATCATGCCCTTCACATCTTTTTGATGTTTTTTTTCAGTTATTATCAATCAGAAGCGTTATACTTTTCATGCATTAACAAATCAGACTTGACAATAGCAGCTG
>DATFMK010000196.1:0-4167 GCA_035267005.1 Balneolales bacterium | reverse complement strand
TTTTAATCCAGATATGCGTTCCCTTTCTCTTTCGTTGACTACCAATCTTACCTTACCTATTGAAGCCTCAGTGAAGAGACAAAACAGGGAGCATTTAATTGGGAATGTATTCAAAGGCCGGCCATATTATCCATTATTATTCAACAGGAAGCGATATATATTGAAAACAGGTGTCTTGGATTACAATTTTAACTCAACATATGATGGCATTAGCTTTAATAATTCACTTGACCTAACAGGGGGCCTAAAGTTTTTAAATGGTAATTTAATTGGGGATGTCAGTGGTTATTCTTTCGCCGGTAAGTTCCATAGTAATGTCAATAATTTACAATGGCAATATGTTGCAAAAGATGGAGATCCCATTACACAAGTTTATGTAGGGGATATTTATTCTAACGGATTAAATCCATTAAATTTTGAAGGTATTCAAATCACAAACGAACCGATTCATCGACGTATCCTGTTTGAGCATTATGTTGTAGATGGAAATACTAAACCCAATTATGATGTCGAACTTTATTTAAACGATCATTTGGTTGCTCAAACGAAAACAGGTCATGATGGCCACTATCACCTAATGGTTCCGTTGTATTATGGCACTTCTTCGGTCACGATAAAATTTTATGGTCCGGAAGGTCAATTTCATGAAGAACGACGACGTATTCAGGTCCCCTATACTTTTTTGCCCAAAGGTAATATTTCCTATTCATTAAATTTGGGAGGTTACACGAAAAATCGCCAATATTCTTTCCAAAAACCGGATAATTACTTACTGGCACCTAATGTTTCTATGGGCGTAACTGATTGGTTTACAAATAAAATAGGGGTGGATTATGGCAAAAAAACTACATTTTATAATACTTCATCTTTCCGTATTGGTTCACCATATTTAGCCGCACTAACCATATCTCCATCAAATCTATATCAGGCTACATTTAGTGCGTTATATCCATCTCAAAGCAGTTTTGAATTACAGGCATCGCATTATGGAACAGATTATCTATATAATACGTATGGGAGCAGTTACGATGAAGGATCAGGCAGTTTTTACTTACCATTTCAAATTGCTAATCATCCGGTTAATTTTCGATTTAGAGGAAATATTCAACGTCTCCCGAATCAAACGATTTACGGTTACGGAATTGGAGGTACTGTTAATTTTGGAAGAGTAATTCTATCAAATAGTTATAACCTGAGATCTATTGGAGGCAGTACGATTAATTCGAATGTTTATTGGTCCCTGTCAAATGCATCGAAATTACCTTTTTTCTTAAGGGGATCATTTCTAAGCGGTACATTTAATTATAATGAAAGTCTTCACAGTGTAACGAATGTTGGTTTGGAATACTCACGAACAATTTTCCGATATGCTCGTTTACAAGTTTCCTGGATGAGGGACTTATTTTTTAAGCAGTCAAGTTTGCAATTTCGGTTAATTTTTCATTTTCCAACCGTGACAACTTCTTCCTCCTATATACGATCCTCGCAAAGATATCTGATGGCTGAAAATATCAGAGGTGGAATCGGATACGATGGACATAATCATAATGCCATGTTAAATAATCGCCAATTAACAGGTTCCGCTTCCGCAACGATAAAGATGTTTGTTGATTATAATGGTAATGGTGTGCAGGATAAAGGGGAACCCATTTTAAAAGACGGGAATGTCAGTTTTGATCAAGCTGTTTCCATGCGGAGAGATCATCAGGGACTCCTGCACGTTGTAAATTTACAGCCATACTATCGGTATAATATTACCGTAGATGCCTCAAAGGTTAAAAATCCATTATGGATTCCTTCCATTAAGCAGTTTTCCTTCATTGCGAATCCCAATATTGTGACACCAATAGATATTCCATTCTACGTTTCTGGAGTTATTGATGGTGTGATCCGTAAAAATGGTAAAGGATTACCGGGATTAAAGATCCACTTTAAGCAAATTAATGGTCATTATCAGAAAACGGTATCTACATTTTCTGACGGTTCTTTTTATTTCATGGGGTTGCCACCTGGCAAATACGAAGTAGTTCCTGATAAGAAACAAATGAATATGTTAGAAGTGATTTCACAACCAGAATCCCGCAAAATTACGGTGAAATACACTAAAAATGGAGTTAACATCAGCAGATTAAATTTCAATTTGATAAGTAAAAGGGAGGCAATCCAGCAATCAAAAAAAGATTCTATTGAAGATATCAATTATGGAGTACAAGTTGGTGCATTTCATAATATTGATTTAGCCATTGCTCAAATAAACCGAAAAACAAATTATGAATGGCTTTTACGTTATAAACCCACTATTCGTGATTTTGTCATAACTACCAATTGTTTTCCTGATTCTGCAACGGCATCCTCATTGTTGAAAAGAATCAGAAATTTAAATTACCCTGATGCTTTTATACTAAGGGGTTGTCAAAAACTTACCAATCATCTGATATTTAAAATACTATTAGCAACTTATCACTCAAAAGATGCCGTAAAAGCTGGCGAAACACAGGCCGATTCTTTATTAAAAAAATCAGTTTATATAGTTCAGGATTCGACATCTTCAAAGTATGATTTATATTTAAATCAGAAATTAGTTAAATGGAAGACTGCCGCTAAAGTACTCAAAAAAGTAAAAAGTAAAGGTTTTCAAAAGGCAATGATTCTTACTATACCCGAAGTTACCTGGCTTAATCAGAAAAATACATATCAGGTTCAATTTGGGGTTTATAACAGATATCAGGCTGCAATACCTTATCAAAAGGCGCTGAAATCACTTATCAATAAATCTGTGATTATAAAATATGATAAAACAGCACATATCTATCGATTATTACTTGATGGAAAAGATACATGGCAGGAAGCACAACGTTTTAGAAACGAATTTCAGAAAATGAAGAAAATAGAGCCGATGTTTATCCTTCTACAAAAGAAAGAGAGTCACTAAGTCCGTGCATACGTTTTTTAGCTGAAAGCTACCTACTTGCTTTTTATCAGGGAAGATGTAGATGGCCGGCGGGATACGACGAAATAGCTGGAACTACATATAAAAGAACAGTTTTGTAAAGTCTTCTAAAATCGAATAATGTTTATATTGACATCTATCACAAAAAACGATCAAATAACTTTTGATTCTTCCCTAAAACTATACTAACCTCTTTAAGATTCATATAAATTTAAAATCTTGAAGTTATAGTCGAATGAAAGGTATCATCTTAGCAGGGGGAACCGGTTCCCGTTTATTTCCACTCACCAAGGTAACCAATAAGCATTTATTACCGGTTGGTGAAAAGCCAATGATTTATTATCCAATAGAAAAAATGCTTGAGGTTGGCATTACCGAGATTTTAATCGTCACTGGTACAGAGCATATGGGGGATGTAGTAAGTCTTCTTGGATCCGGACGCGATTTTAACTGTCATTTTACATACAAAGTTCAGGATGAAGCCGGTGGAATTGCACAGGCACTTGGGTTGGCAAAAAATTTTGTAGGAACGGAGGATATGCTTGTCATTTTAGGTGATAACATTTTTAAATCTTCATTAAAAGATGCTGTGAATAATTATCCGGGATACGGCGCACAAATTCTTATAAAAAAAGTCCCTGATCCACAGCGTTATGGGGTACCGGAATTACAGGATGATAAAATCGTGAGTATCGAAGAAAAACCTAAAAATCCAAAATCGAATTATTGTGTCACCGGGATTTATATGTATGATAATCAAGTGTTTGATGTTATTGATGAACTCAAACCTTCGCAACGTGGAGAACTGGAAATAACCGACGTTAATAATTATTATATTCGCCAAAATCAGTTGCGTTATAGTATGTTAGATGAATGGTGGACCGATGCCGGAACACATTATTCATATCGACGTGCAAACGAACTCGCTCACAGAGATAAGATCGATAAATAAAATTATGACATTAACGTATTTGATAACGGGAGCTGGTGGACAGCTTGGTTCGGAATGGGTAAGAGAATTAGAAGCCCGTGAAGTTGAATATCATGCTTTTGGATCAAAAGAACTGGATATTACCGACAAAGACAAAACTGAAGAAGTCATTGCAGAAATAAAACCGGATGTCATCATAAATACCGCGGCCTATACTAAGGTGGATCTCGCCGAGGAGGAACCGGATAAAGCTCACAAGATCAATGGAGAGGCCGTCGAAATACTT
>DATFMK010000195.1:0-3297 GCA_035267005.1 Balneolales bacterium | reverse complement strand
TATACCTGTTCGGTATCCACCGGAATCAAGCCAAAAATATCTGCGGCCCGTTCTTTCAATACCCTACTGTCTGGTTTAGTACCAAAAAGATCTGCAATTTGGATTTCGGGTCCCGTTTCATAGGTCTGCGAATATTTTGGAGATTCGTGAACATAAATCATCACCCCGCTATCTACACCGGGATTCATTTTCCATTCAAGTCTCAGATCAAAATTTTTGTACACTTTATCAGTTATTAAATCCGCATAGGCTCCGTATTGATCCTTTTTGCTTTTTTTCAACCGAATACTATGATCTTGCACCGACCAATCTTTGCCCGGATGCTTTTCGAGGTACGAATGCCATCCATTCAGATTTTTACCATTAAAGAGCAGATGCCATCCTTCCATCTTCTCTTTTGCAGTGAGTTTATTCAGTTGTTGCGCGTTAGAAACTGATGCAAACAAACTTCCGATACTTACAATAATCAGTAATTGAAAAATTTTTCTGTAATTCATTATCTACTCTTTATCTATTATTGGGAAATAGGAGTCACTTTGAACGTTGATGAAATGACATCCTGGGAATTACCTCCAACCATCACTTTGAACACACCGGGTTCTACAACCCAATGAAAATCCCGATTTAATAAATGAAGTTTTTGTGGGGTAAGTTTGAATGTAACGGTTTTAGTCTGACCCGGTTGTAAATGAACCCGATGAAACCCTTTGAGTGCTTCAACCGGTGTCGTTACACTACTGACTTCATCATCGATGTATAACTGGGCAACTTCATCTCCTGCTCGATTTCCGGTATTTTTGACGTCCGCGGTAACCGTATAAGTTGCTTCCGGCCCTGATTTTTTCGGTTGCACCTTTAAATCAGAAAATGAAAAGGTGGTGTAACTCAATCCGTATCCAAATGGGAATAATGGTTTCGAATCCAAATTCACATAATTTTTGGGACGTGCTGAAGGTTTATAATCATAATAGACAGGAATTTGTCCGACTGATTTAGGAAATGTGATCGGAAGTTTCCCTCCGGGATTGTAATCGCCAAATAATACATTAGCAATGGCTTCACTCCCTCTCTCGCCAGGATACCAACATTCTAAAATGGCTGGAATATGTTGTTTAATCCAATTAATAGCATATGGACGGCCATTTTCAAGTACCGCAACAATCGGCGTTCCCGTAGCATGAGCGGCTTTGAGTAATTGTTTTTGCCCTTCAGGTAACTGCAACGAAGCCACGTCATGACCTTCTCCATCCATTTGATTATTGTCCCCGCCGACATAAATAGCCACATCGGCTCTTTTAATCTGCTGCAATAAACGTTTTGATGAAGAAGATTTGAGATTTACATCTTGAGCCATAATGCTTGTCCCCTTAGCATCATAAATTTTTGTCCGTGAACCGACTTCCTTTTTAATCTCCTGCAAAACCGAAATTTTTACAGGATCCGGTTGCGTGTATTCCCCTAATCGTGGAACGTTTGCACTGGGACCAAAGACAACGATTCGTCGTAAATTCTTTTTCAGCGGAAGCAGGTTATGTTCATTTTTTAAGAGGGTGATACTCTCCCGGGCCGCTTTCAACGCTAATTGCTGATGATTCTGACTATGAAATACTTTGGAGACCAAATCGGTATTGATATAGGGATGATCAAACAGTCCCAGCATAAATTTAACTCGTAAAATATCACACACACGCTCATTTATAGTATGCATACTTAACTGACCGGTATGTACCAGATCAATCAAATCATCCTGATAGGATTGATGAGAATAATCGTAAAACTGCATGTTGAGTCCGGCTTTAAC
The DNA here is from genome assembly GCA_035267005.1 of Balneolales bacterium. Taxonomy (GTDB): domain Bacteria; phylum Bacteroidota; class Rhodothermia; order Balneolales; family DATFMH01; genus DATFMH01. The sequence continues at coordinate 1,496 of DATFMK010000195.1, read as the reverse complement.
CGCCTCTCGTATCGCATCCTCTTCGGTAGCCGCCACTTTATGAGTTGATTGCAACATGTGAAGCGCTCCCAGATCCGACAATACAAAACCTTTGAATCCCCATCTTTGACGCAACATCGTTGTCAGCAACCAATGATTGGCCGTATTGGGAATACCATCCGTTTCACTATAAGCGCTCATTACCCCCATCGCCCCACCCTGAACAAAAGCTTTTTTAAAAACGGGGAGAAAATCACTTTCCAGTTCTCGTTTACCAATCAAAGCCGGTGAAGTATTCAATCCACCTTCCGGAATACTATGAGCCGCAAAATGTTTGGGTTCGGAAATAACGGAACTGTTGGAAGATAGCGTCTTTCCCTGAAGCCCTTCGACCATAGCAAGTCCCATTTCACTATCCAGATAGGGATCTTCGCCATATGTTTCCTCAACCCTTCCCCAGCGAGGTTCCCGGGCAATTCCCAACACCGGACATAAAAGCATATCGACTCCGTGTGCGCGAGCTTCCGAGGCGATGGCGTGTCCGACTTTTTTTACCAGAGGGGGATCCCAGGTGGAAGACAGTCCAATTGATTGAGGAAACACGGTACTTCCCTTTCCCCCATAATCGTGTAATCCCTCTTCGATAAACAAAATAGGAATGCCTAAACGAGTATGCTTTGTGACATACTGCTGTAGTTCATTGGTTAATTTCGCTGATTGTGGATAATAATCATGAATGGCGCCAATCCCCTCATCACCTATAATTTTCTCAAACTGTTGAATCGTCAACCCTTTATTTGAAGACAATTGTTTCTGTCCAGAATTTTGTCCACTATACATATCCATCTGCCGGACTTTTTCTTTAAGCGTCATTCGGCTGACCAAATCTTTAACACGAACAGATATAGGCAGGCTGGAATTTTTATAATCCGGTTGAGCATTTTGAGCATAGAGTTGCGAAAAGAGCAAGAGAAGTAATCCAGTCGTCAGGAAAACGTATTGCGACTTCTTCATCATTAGCATTATTCAATCCTTCCTGATTAGGAGAAATGACTTTGTTAGAGATGTCATACGAATGACTTAATTATATAAGCATGTGACTTACATATCTTTAGTAGAACCTATTTAGATTTTAAGATGCCGAAGAGGGGTGACTAAATCAACTAAGTGTATTTATTTAACACTTTTTAATACAAAATGTATCGTGCCTACGGTACTTAGGATTAAGAGAGCTTCTCGCACAGAGACTGTCCAAAAAGTATAAGTTTGAATTATTATGATTAAAAATTTAAGATTAGTAAAATTTTTCTAAAATATAAAAATCATTGCGATGCTTTGTTGGTTATTGTAAGCCTAATAATTTCAGAACAGTAGCCTTTTGCACGATCTTACCCACCTTAATTCCCGAAAGCATGCGGGACAGGCTACCGAAAGGATTCGGTACAAGTTATCCCTAACATTAGGGAGGACATTTGCTTACAAATTATTGCATTGTTCCTAAATTATTTAGGTTTTCA
>DATFMK010000194.1:0-7771 GCA_035267005.1 Balneolales bacterium | reverse complement strand
AAAATTGGATGATGAATGGTGCGAATTCTTATCTGAAAATCATTTTCTGGTGGGTGTATCGATTGATGGTCCGCGAAAGATTCATGACTCTTATCGTATATTCAAAAGTGGAAAACCTTCGTTTGACCATGTAATGGCAGGTATTGAACGATTAAAAGAATATCAGGTTGAATTCAATACACTTACCACCGTTCATCATAATAATGCAGATCAGGGAAAAATTATTTATCGATTCCTGAAACGTATTGGAAGCCGGTATATTCAGTTTATCCCCATAGTGGAGAGAACAGCAAATGATAACGAAGGATTGGCGAATCCACAAACCCGTAAACACAGTCAGGTTACGGAATGGTCCGTGGAATCAACAAAATATGGTCAGTTTCTGATCGATGTATTTGATGAATGGATAAAAAAAGATGTTGGTAAAATATTTGTACAAATGTTCGATGTCGCTTTAGCCAGCTGGTATGGAGTGTCCCCGGGATTATGTGTGTATTCGGAAACTTGCGGGAAAGCTCTTGCCATGGAGCATAATGGCGATATCTATTCCTGTGATCATTATGTGTATCCCGAATTTAAACTTGGCAACATCATGTCGGATTCTCTTGGGGATATGGTAAATTCTCCTTTTCAGAAAAAATTTGGAGCCCAAAAGAAAAATGCATTGCCGAAGTATTGTCAGGATTGTGAATATCGTTTTGCATGCAATGGCGGATGTCCGAAACACCGATTTTTGCAGACGCCGGATGGGGAAAAAGGATGGAACTACTTATGTAAAGGCTACAAGAAATATTTCAAGCATATTGAGCCCTATATGAGATTTATGGTAAACGAACTGCAACATAATCGTCCACCGGCCAATGTTATGAAATATCGAAAAAATATTGGGTAATAATTTTGAAGATACAATAAATCCGATCCGAGATAAAAAAAATAAAGCTTCAAAACGTTCTGAGTGTCATCACGAGGAATGAATGAGGCGAATGCCGAATGAAAGACGCGGTGATCCCCTTCCGTAGTTTTACCATAAGCCCCAAACAACGGCAAGAGCTTGCCGCGTCGATCACATCAGCTCTCGCTACAATGACGGGACAATTAATCCGTAGGGAGGGGACCCATCTCCAAATAATCATTCTTTGCAATAATATACTCCTCAACAGGCTTCCCATTAATCAAATGTTCCTGAATAATACGTTCCAGAACTTTTGGGGAACATTTGCGGTACCAGATACCTTCCGGATACACAACTGCAATCGGACCCTGCATGCAAACCCGAAGACAATTAGCTTTAGTCCGGTAAACATGACCACTTTGTTGGAGGCCCAATTCTTTCAGCCTCTTTTTTAAATATTTCCAGGATTCCAGTCCCTTTTTCTTCGGAGCACATTTGGGCTCGGTCTGATCACTACATAAAAAAATATGGCGTTTAACTTTACCTATTTGAAGTGATTCTACTTTATTTGTAATCTTTTTATTCATCCTTAAAAATATGAATCCAGTATAATATTAATTCATTAAAATTTCGAAAGTGTATATAAGACCAACTAAAATAACATAAAAAATGGATCTAATACAGCTGAAGCGGAAGAAGGCTATGCAAGACTGTTCTTTGTCTCGATACCTGTATGTTATGAATTTGAAATCCTCGAATAAGGTTTGAATGAAAAGGTTTCGAAGTCACTCAGTTACGGTGAACTTTCCGGATTCGACAAAATCTCTCGTCATTTTTTGGGTTTTATATCGAAATAACAGTAACATTAGATGGATTAATTAGATTTGCAATTTTAACCTTTAAAAATGACTTTCGCCTTCATTTCGATTCAATTTTACTATTTATCGTTCCTATCTGCAGTTATGCTCTCTATACTTTCGATGGAAGAGTTTGAGAAATAATTATCTCTATCATCTTAGGTCTTTTATTCTGATATAGGGGTTAACAGAGATGAAAAATTTGAAAATAAATATTTAAAACATTTATTTAATCTTCCTTTTAAACAAAGGGTTATTTTTAGTAGCGATTGATTTGAGCCTTCTAAAATGGACCATTATAAAGCAAAAAATGGATTTTATGTAAGAATGAAACAACGAGCTCTTGTTGGTTATGAGCGTGATATTTAAATAAGCACCGGGAATATGGACAATACAGGATAACCAAATTCAGTGATCAGAGAAACCCCAAAATTTCCATCCAGGCATTTATATAATATATTCCTCATCCTTCAAATCTTGTAAATATTACTATTCTCTCGGTTTTAGATCAACAATCGTCGCACCCCAGCTGCCGCCATCAATTCCGGCAAGATGATAGTCGACTACATATGGATTTTTATCCAGTATTTTGTGAACCTTTCTCCTTAAAATGCCTTTACCTTTGCCGTGAATGATTCTCAAATGTATGATTTTATGCTTACGACATTCCTTGATATAATCCGGAACAAGATGTTTGACATCACGCGGATTAAAAGTGTGTAAATCCAAGGTGCCATCTATCGGAAACTGAACTGGTCCGCTCATAATAGAATCAATTTTTTATAAAATTCTTCTTATTCATATTACTTATGCAATTAACTTCATTGATATAACGAATAATCACGATCAAAGATTCTTTTTTAAGATTGTTTAATTAAAATGAAAAATCTCGACACCCATTGTGAATGGAATCTCCTATAGAGTGATGCGTGGTAATAATTTGCCGTTATTCTCACTAATTGCTGTATTTACAGTAGGAGATTACCCCGATATGCATCGGGATTCCTAAAGTCACTTCGGCAAAAAGACGCCTCGCAATGATACTATGTTTTTTTTGAAACTTAAAAAACATCGTAACTTGTCATTGCGAGCGGAATCTACGGAGGAGTGCACCACGGCCATCCGGCCTCGTGATGACAATCATTACGTTTACAATAATCAAATTGAACAATGTTTCAATAGGAGTCGTAAATTAAGTCCTTTCAACCATTAAAAGAGCGACACCCCACTCCGTTAAACTCGTTACAGAGACTCGGTCTTATAATACTTCTTTGGACGCTCTGCATCCATTTACTTAACTCTGATTATTAACCCGAATTATTCACGTAACCAATATGAAGTAATACATATCATATTGTAAATAAAGTAACTTATAAAAAATAAACCGATCCTCGATTTTGAAGACACTAAAAAAAGCTGCGAAATTTGGCCGTGCTCTACGTTGAATTTAAAAATGCTTGATCAACGTACCCATGTAGGTTTCATGCACATTTTAAATTCGCCTTGATTACGACAAAATTTCTTGGTGAATAATCCGGGTTAACGCCCATTTTTCTAAGGCAGGAGCTATAAAGGCCATTCATTTTTATTCCCGCGAAATCCACATCGCCCGTGTTGTTCGCTTTCTAATTCTTCGAAGATCCCGAAAGTATAATGACAGATAATAATTAAAACCCTTTGAAGATTCTTAATGATAATTTCTGAATCAAAATCTTATGATTCAGAAGGATTGATATCCAACTTATTTCTTAACTTACTTTTATGGTAGCCATACGAAAAATAAATAGCCAGACCAACTAATAACCATAAGAAGAAACGTAACCAGGTTATCCACGGCAGACCAAACATCAAATATAAACAGGAGATTATACCAAATATCGGTACGAGTGGAACCCAGGGCGTTCTAAATGCGCGTTCCCTTTCAGGATCTTTAACACGAAGGATAAGGATACCGGCACATACCAAAATGAATGCGAAAAGTGTTCCGATATTTGTTAAATCAACCATCTCGTTGATCGTTGTGAACATGGCTGTTACCCCAACAACAATACCTGTTAAAATGGTAGTGACGTGAGGTGTATGATATTTTGGATGCACTTTAGCAAAAACACTTGGTAGAAGTCCGTCGCGTGACATCGAGAAGAATATACGGGGTTGCCCCATTTGGAACACAAGCAATACGGCTGTGTGTGCAATGACAGCACCAAAAGCGACTACACCAACAATAAAATTTCCCCATTGTTGGATATTGGCGTATTGAAGCGCAAGTGTCAGGGGTTCTGCTTGTGAAGTTGCGAGCGTTTTTACTAATGCGTTATACGGTATTATACCGGTAAAAACGGCTGCGACAACAATATAAATGATCGTACAAATGATTAATGAGCCAATAATTCCGATTGGCATATCCCGTTTAGGATTTTTGACCTCTTCAGCCATAGTAGAAACTGCATCAAAACCGATATATGCGAAAAACACAATAGCCGCCCCCGATTGAATGCCTGCCCAGCCATTGGGCGCGAAAGGGGACCAGTTGGCCGGTTTAACATAATTAAAACCAATAATTACAAATATCGCCAGAACAATGAGCTTCAAAATTACCATTCCTGCATTGAATCGTGCACTTTCTTTAACTCCAACCACCAGTATAATTGTTATAAACGCAACAATAGAAAAAGCAAGTAAGTTGAAAACAATGGGAATTCCAAAAATATGCGGTGCATTTTGTATTAAGCCAGGTATTTTCGTTGCTGTTTGGTAATCAGTTGATATCCAGTCCGGTATATGTAGCCCAAATCCGGAGATAAAGGTTTTGAAATAATTAGCCCAGCTAATGGCAACGGCGACATTACCAACGGCATATTCAATGATCAAATCCCAGCCGATAATCCAGGCGACGATTTCACCTAAACTCGCATATGAATACGTATAGGCACTTCCTGAGATAGGCACCATAGCTGCAAATTCAGCATAACAAAGGGCTGCGAAACCACACGCGATGGCTGTCAGAACGAAAGAAAGCATTAATGCGGGACCCGCGCCTGGTCGTGCGGCGTCACCGGCGGCCGCTGTACCAATGGTTGCAAATATACCGGCACCAATTATAGCACCGATACCAAGCATAACGACGTCGAATGAACCTAATGCCCGTATTAATTTATTTTTACTCCCCTCTTTACTATCCTTCAGGATGGAGTCAATATTCTTGACTCGGAAATAATTTTTACTCATGTGCTACGGTAACTAAGTGGATAAGAGACTATGGTTTACATATAAAGGATAAGATTACACAAAGGTCAAAGAAAAGTCAATTACATTACATGAGTTAGAGTACGTTTTGAGGACTCATTTCAGCCGTAATAAAATGAGAAATGATGAGAATATTGATGAATACAGATAAATAATGAAACCACAGAGGGAGCACACTGTGTTTTACAAAAAGAGCACAGAAATTATTTAACGTCAGTTCGAGATAAAAATCGGAGGAGGTTCTGTTCAACCCCATTCGGGGTTAGAGTGATGGGGTATTACTTTAACCACCGCATTTCATGCGGGGCTATTCAAGTTGATCCCCTCCGGGGATTAGGGTGGCTGTTCGAATGCAGAAATTTTGTTACAAATTAAAGAATCTACTAATTCACAAGGGGTAAACATGAATAATTGCACACGATTGGATTTTGTACCATAAGCCCAAAGTGCTTAAACATGAATAGCCGCTCGTGAAACGGGTGGAGAACGATAAAGATTAACCACAACCCCGAATGAGGTTGAATATCCGGTCATAAAATCTATCATTTTCGTGAATATCGAACAAAAATATTATTTTGTTTATCTCGAACTGACGTTATTTAAAAATTGATAAAAAAATGTAATTAAATATTCTGGTTAACCCTCAACCAACAACCAATCAATCTTCAGCAGCTACGAGATCGACGCAATCACCATTTGTATGGTCCTTACAATGCTCAAATTCAAACTCGAGAGTAGAGTGACCTATACCAAAGCGTTCATTAAGCCTTTCTTTGATCACGCTTTTTATGTGTTCCATTTCATCCAGATCTCGTTTATCAATCCGGATGTGGGCTTCTAAGCAAATATTGTTTTCATCAATTTTCCAGATATGGATATGGTGAATATTTTGAACATTTGGAATAGTGCTGATATCACTGGCTAATTCTTCGAGATCAATATCTTCCGGAGTACTTTCCATCAGAATACCAATAGTCTCTTTAAGCATTCCATAGCTTTCAATTAAAATATAAATGGCTATTCCAATGGTTAATATTGTATCCAGTATATAAATATGGAAGTACATAATCAGCAGACTGGCAACAATTACACCAATGGATGAAAGTCCGTCTGAAAGTATATGAAGATAGGCGCTTCGAATGTTAATATTATCTTTGGATCCCTTAAACAGTAACCAGGCAGAAATAAAATTACCGAAGAGTCCGATGATAGCCACAATCAGCATGATGGGTCCTTTTACCGGTTCCGGCTGGATGAAGCGGTGAATGCCCTCCTGAACCAGGTAAAGAGAAACGAGCACTAAAATGATCAGGTTGATGAAAGCACCAATTATTTCGGCCCGTTTATATCCAAAAGTTCTGCTTTCGTCGGCTTCTTTTTTAGAGATTCGACGGGCTCCGTACGTAATACCCAGGGAAGCCGTATCACTGAAATTATGCAGTGCGTCTGAAAGTAATGCCAAACTATTCGATAAAATACCACCAACTACCTCAGCGACCGTAATTAGCAGGTTTAGTAATATTGATATTATTAATTTACCACTTTCAACATCCCTACCATGATCATGATGATGGTGGGGATGTTGGTGCACATCCTGAGTCTTTTTTTTGGACTCTAAACTCATGAATTATTTATAGATACCGTAATTTTATAAATTCGTTATTCGCTTACAAAATAAGCTTAATTCAGATCAAATACACTTTATCATGGAAACTTTACCGAATTCTATATTAATATGAGTTTAATATCAAGATTTGCATGAAAAACATTTTGCGTCACATTTTACACGTATTAGTATATCACATGATCAATAAAGAATTCTTCCCTCACCCAGTTTCAAACACGTTCGAAACATCCCTCTCCCCCGGGGAGAGGGACCGAATTGAATTCGTTTCAATCCAGGGTTAGGGGCTAGAGAATGTATTTGGATCTGCTGTATTTTAACTCGTACCCAAAGTCCCCTTTGGGCACGCAATGCGGGAAACTCTGTTTCCTTTTAAATAGAGATGGAGTCTTCGAAGATTTTTCGAATATAAGGGTTACGAGCAAAGGTGAAACGGAGTTTCGAGATTTGAATTGAGGCTGACTCAAAAGTATAAATTTGAAGTATTACGATTAAAAATTTAGGTGTCGTTATAAAATCGCAAATTAAAAAAAAGATGGGAAGCTTTGTTTTTTATTGTAAGTCTAATAATTTCAATTGCAATGCCTTTGATACGATCTTACCCCCCTTAATCCCCCCTAACATTAGGGAGGACATTTGCTTATAAGTTATAGCATTGTTCCTAAATTATTTAGGTTTCCAACTTTAATAAATACACTTTGGGGACAGCTTCAACGAGGTTTCCTTGTCTTTACTATGGTTTTGCTACCAAAAATTCGTAAACCTGCCGGGTTTTCTTGAATAATGTATAGGATAAGTGGTAAGCGCATAGGTCTTGATTAACAGATAAACCCGGCAGGTGGGGTGTAAGAAATCAGAGTATTCACAAATTTTATCTCATCCCATATTTTAAACAATGATTAATTACGATAAAATCGTTTTTCAGTTTAATTGTTTGTTTTATATAAAATATTCTAAGATTTAGATATGATTTTAAACCACAAAAAATAGGGAGAATCAATTTTTTTAAAATAGTACATTTTTAACACCCCACCCGGCAGGTTTTTTACCCCGGTTTATTCACGTTATTAACAATAAAAATATAAATATTATATTTACACTTATTTAAAATCGACCAAACCTCAATTTTGAGTACATGAATGGAAGCTGCGA